>CAJXRC010000081.1 GCA_913058405.1 uncultured Colwellia sp.
TTTGGTCATTTTTACGGCGTTATCGCCTTTTTATGTGGAATAACCACATGACAAAGGCTCTGCCTTGTATAAATACCCAAAAAATAGCTGCAAAAACAATCTCGAAAGATCAACAGGCCCTAGGTTTAGTTAAGTAAAATAAGCAGTAAGTAGCAAGAATTGAAAGTGATAATATAATCATTGTAGTGCTATCCATGCGCATAATTATTAATCACTACATTATCCCAGTGACAAGATAAAACAACTAGTTATTGCAAGTTATTTACTACGAGCAAGTAAAGATGCGATTAACACGGCATAAAAAAAGCCAGCAACTTAAGTACTGGCTTGATAGGACGTTAGGTCAATTTCTAGAGTGATTAACTTACCGTAATGCGAGCAAACTTACGTTTGCCGACTTGATAAACTGCGGTTGTGCCAGCGCTAATAACTAAGCTACGGTCGGTTACTTTTTCGCTATCAATTTTAGCCGCACCTTGTTTGATCATTCTAAAGGCGTCAGAAGTACTGCCGACTAACCCTGCTTCTTTAAGCAAGTTAGCAATAGCGATTTCACCATTTTCAGTGGTGATCGTTAATTCTGGCATATCATCAGGTAATGCGCCTTTTTGGAAGCGATTGATGAATTCATCATGGGCTGCTTGAGCAGCATCTTCATTATGAAAACGGGCAATCAGCTCTTTGGCTAAATCGATTTTTACATCGCGCGGGTTTTTGCCTTCGCTAATCTCAACTTTATAGCCTTCAATTACTTCAAGCGGCTTGAAGCTAAGTAACTCGTAGTAACGCCACATTAATACATCTGAAATAGACATTATTTTGCCAAACATTTCAGTAGGTGAATCAGTAATACCTATGTAGTTACCTAGTGACTTAGACATTTTTTGTACGCCGTCTAGCCCTTCAAGTAATGGCATCATAAGCACTGTTTGTGGACGCTGCCCTTCTGATTTTTGTAATTCACGGCCCATCAATAAGTTGAATTTTTGATCGGTACCACCTAGTTCAACATCGGCTTCAAGTGCAACAGAATCCCAACCTTGTACAAGCGGGTACATAAATTCATGGATAGCAATCGCTTGACCATTGGCGTAACGCTTTTTAAAGTCATCACGTTCCATCATGCGCGCTACCGTTTGACGAGAGGCAAGCTGCAACATACCAGCAGCACCTAGTTTTTCCATCCACGTTGAATTAAAAGCAACGGTTGTTTTAGCAGGATCTAATATTTTAAAAACCTGTTCTTTATACGTTTCAGCGTTGGCTAATACATCTTCTTTGGTGAGTGCTTTACGGGTAACATTTTTACCTGTTGGATCGCCAATCATGCCGGTGAAATCACCAATTAAGAAAATAACTTCATGACCTAGCTGTTGAAACTGGCGAAGTTTGTTAATTAAAACGGTGTGCCCTAAATGTAAGTCAGGTGCAGTTGGATCGAACCCTGCTTTGATTTTTAGTGGCTTACCCGTTTTTAATTTTGCTAGTAACTCTTCTTCAACTAATATTTCTTCGGCACCGCGTTTTAGCTCGGCGAATGCTTGGTTAACTTCGGTCATTAGGACTCCACTGTTCGGCTTTGAGTACTTAGTCTATTAATAAGTGATAACTACTGAGCGGCTGCACTGACAATAAGGCGCACCACCTTTGATAAATGAGAAGTTATGTTGACTAGGTAAAGTTTATTTAATGGTCGAATTCTACTGCACTTTGCGAGTGGGATAAAACCTTATAATGGCTTTTTTAGTAAAGAAATAATGATCCTGACGATAAACAGAGTCAATAAAGGCTCAACTGAGCCAAATTAAGCTGATTTTTTGTTTTTACTGGTAATTCAGCTCATTAAAAAATTAAGGATTAACGGTTATTAATTTCTGTAATGCACAAAAATTAACCAAATATTTACTGTTGGCTTTATGTTTACATCTTATTCATAACATTTGTTTACAAATCCACTGGCTTTCAACGACTAACACCGTCAGTTATCGCGCTATTTTTTCTGTAGTTTAAGTACAGTTTTGATATAGTCGGTAGATTACCTGAATTTGTAATTCATTTTTCTGTTCCCGCTATGAACGTTTCGAGTCGTATCCTGTTGAATAAATTATTAGAAATATTTAAAAACTTACCTAAGTTACATCGCCAGATAATAATTGTCAGTGGTTGTTTTTTACTGCTTTTATTGATCATTCCTTCGAGTGAAGAAAATCTCGATGTTGAAGATATTCAGGTTGGAAAGCGCATACAAGTATCCTTACCAGAAGATATAGTGCCTAAAGGTTCAATACCAAAGCAAAGTGCTTTACCGCAGCGAGATATAACCAAAGCTAAAAACAAAGTTATCACCGAACAATTACCTTCCTTAGCGAAAACTAGCAATACGCCAAATGAAGGTAGTTTAGCGAGCGGTAAATTATCGAGAAAGGTAAAAATACAAGACTCACTAGAAACACTTGCTCAATTAAGTTGGCAAACTGTGAAAGTGCGAAGTGGTGACTCTTTAGCGTTAATACTAAAACGTTTGGGTTTTAGCGCTCAAACTACCTATGCGGTGAGCACTGCTAAAGGTAAAGAGAGTAAATTATTAAAGAAACTGAATGTCGGTGATAAATTACGCATTGCCAGCAATGAAGAGAAACAATTAGCCGCGCTTGAATACCCGCTATCTAAAACTGATACCTTATTCATTAATTTAGTGGGCGACAGTTATCAATCTCATCGAGAGAGTAAAGAAGTAGAGATACGAGAAAGTTTTAGTTATGGCACTATCAATTCTAGTTTTTGGAATGCCGGTGTCAGTGCTGGTTTAAATGATAGCCAAATTATTAACTTTGCTAATATTTTTGGTTGGGATATAGATTTTGCTTTAGATATCCGTGAAGGTGACAGCTTTCATATTACCTATGAAAAAAAATATATTGATGGTGAATATATAGGTACAGGCAATATTTTAGCGGCTGAGATAACTAACCAAGATGAAGTATTTCAAGCTATTCGTTTTACCGATGATGAGTATTACAGTCCTGACGGCAGAAGTATGCGTAAAGCCTTCTTACGTGCACCGGTAAACTTTAAATATATAAGCTCTAGTTTTAAACGAAAACGTTTTCATCCAGTGCAAAAACGTTGGAAAGCACATCGCGGTATTGATTACGCAGCTAAAACAGGCACACCCGTTGTTGCGGCAGGTAATGGTAAAGTGACCCATGCGACTTATAATAAATACAATGGTAATTATGTTTTTATTCAACATGGCAATGGCATAGTAACCAAGTATTTACACTTTTCTAAACGTGCGGTTAAAAAAGGCCAACGTGTTAAACAAGGGCAAGTCATTGGTTATGTCGGCGCTACCGGTTTAGCGGCAGGTCCGCATTTACATTATGAATTTTTGCTTAATGGTGTACATCGCAATCCGCGTACCGTCAAATTACCGGATGCTAGACCTATTGCTAAAAAATATAAAGCCAAATTCTTATTATTAGCAGATGAACGTCTCGCTGCATTATCTGGGGCTAAAAATGCATTACTTTCGACACAAGCAAGTGATATAGCGACTAATGATGAATAATAAAGCAGTAGCAGAAGGAAAATACTATATTGGTTTAATGTCAGGCACCAGTGCTGATGGTATCGATTTGGCGCTAGTAGACTTTACTGGCAAGGAGCAACAGCCTCGTTTAATTGCCAGTTTCTATACAAACTATAGTGCTGTTATTGCCGATAAAATTACCTCACTTTATCAACCCGGAAATAATGAAGTTGATCGTGCCTTTCATTTAGATGTGGAATTGGCGCAGTTATTTTCTCAAGCAATTAAGGCATTCCTTCATCAAGAAAACCTAACCCCTGAAGATATTATTGCTATTGGTAATCACGGACAAACCATACGCCATCGTCCAACGGGTGATAATCCTTACACTCTTCAAATAGGTTGCTGCCAAACGTTAGCAACATTGACTGGGATTCGTGTAGTAGGGCAGTTTCGTCGTAAGGATATGGCGTTAGGTGGTCAAGGTGCGCCTTTAGTGCCCATTTTTCATCAACAGCTGTTTTCTAAAACAGAATTGGCAAGTTTTGTGGTGAATATGGGCGGTATCGCCAATATAACCTTTTTGCCAGCACGAGATTCTAAGCAAGCTGTTTTGGGTTTTGATACGGGTCCTGGTAATGCTTTACTCGATGATTGGTTCACTAAACATCACCCAAGTAGTGATAATTCCTTTGATAAAAGTGGCGCTTGGGCGGCAACGGGACAAGTTATTCCATTGTTGCTCGAGCAGTTAATGCAAGATGATTATATCAAGGCTACTGCGCCTAAAAGTACCGGTAGAGAATATTTTCACCTCGATTGGCTTGAACAGCAATTAGCCGCTTTTAAAAAGCCTACTACATCGCATCATGATGAAAAAAACATTGATATCGCTGATATTCAAGCGACATTATTAGCTTTTACTGCACAAAGTATTAGTCATGCTATTGCGGCCTTAACACCACAAGGTAAAGTGTATTTGTGTGGCGGCGGCGTACATAATTCAGCTTTAGTTGAGGCACTTAACAATAGCTTAAATGCATCAGGCAAAACCTTTGAAATAAACACAATGAAAGCATTGAACATTGATGGCGATATTATTGAAGCTATGGCATTTGCTTGGCTTGCTTACGCTTTTGATCAGGGTTTAGCCAGTAATCTACCCGCAGTAACAGGGGCAAGTGCAAGTTGTACTTTAGGTAGTACTTTTCTTCCTTAAATATTATTTTTAAAATTTTTCATAAGTTGCTTACGTTCAGCTGCTTCACGCTTAAATCTGGAGATAATCGACTAGTATTTCATTGCATCAATACTATACTGAAGGGTTGAAACGTTCAAAAAATGAACTAACTGGTTGTGTTGAAGTCTAACTCAGCACACCTTGGAAGTTAGTGGTGAGGAGGGCTTATGGAGTTTAAAGATATTCATATTGGTATGAAATGCGGCAGTAAAAAAGGTAGCGGTACTGTCACTTGGGTTGATGGCTCAACACATACAATTTATATGGTTGATTGCAACAGCAATGATAACTTTGAAGTTAATATCAGCGATATTATTGAAGATCCACAAGCGCACAATAAAGAAGATGATTACTATTAAATATATTTGAATTCATCTTTAATAAATAACTAAAAACCCGACAGATTCATAATCTGTCGGGTTTTTTATTTTCACTGAAACATATATTTTGAATGGTCACGGGTATATAACTACTTTAATTTTATTACTTTTTATAGGTAACAATCTAAGTTTTGATTTTACTTGAACATCAAGCACTCATTATCCAGAGTTCAGGTTAAATAGATTGAATCTGTCTTAGCTATTTGCCACACTGCTCTCTCTATGACTAACTTGATTAATCGAATTAATACAATCAAGCCACTTGGTCTCAATATCAAACTCTGCTTTAAGGTCTTTTATGGATTGGTTGTCTGTGCTACCTCCTTTGGTCGCTATTATTATTGTTATTTGGAAAAAAGAAGTCATTCTTGCTTTACTTACTGCCGTATTTACCTCTGAGTTATTGTTAGCATTTCAAATACAAAATAATATTATTTTTCATGGCTTTGTTGGTTCACTCGAACGTGTTGTGAGTGTTGTTTCCTCAGGAGGTAATGCACGCATTTTGATTTTTAGTTTGCTGATAGGTGCTTTACTCGCCTACGTTCGAGACTCTGGTGGTGTTACCGCAACAGTAGAAAAGTTAGTAAATAACGGTATTGCTAAAAGTAAACGACAAGTAGGTACTTTAACTATGTTTACCGGCATGGTTATTTTTATCGAATCAAATCTTAGTGTACTAACTGCAGGTATTCTCTCTCGTGATTTATTCGATAAATTCAAAATGAGTCGCGCACGTTTAGCCTATATTATCGATAGTACCAGTGCTCCAGTATGCATATTAGTACTACTAAATGGCTGGGGCGCTTATGTGCTAGCATTATTGAATAACTATGAACTAGGGCAATCTTCAGTGTCTATTTTATGGGGATCTGTCGCTTTTAACTTCTATGCCATTATCGCCTTGCTTATGGTTGTTTATACGGTAGTAACCGATAGAGTTCATGGACCAATGAAAAAGTCAGAGTTAGCTTTGCATTCGAAAGTTTCGCACAAATCTAATTCACAAGAATCATTATCACAAGCCATACTACAAGAAAGCATGGTGCCAGCCACTAAAGCACGTTACATGTTGGTACCCCTGTTAACTATGATTCTCGGCATGTTTTTCTTTATGTATTGGAGCGGTAAGGGAGATATTACCCAAGGTGACGGTAGCAAGTCGGTACTTTATGCCACTTGTTTAGGTTTGGCGGTGAGCTACTTCTTATTACGTTTCTCAAAACGGTTTGGGCATCAACAACTCGTAGAAATAGGATTTAAAGGCATTGCTGAATTATTGCCGTTAGTAACGATAGTGTTATTGTCATTGACCCTTGGTGCTAGTTTAAAAGAGTTAGGCACAGGTTACTTTATCGCGGGAATTGTTGGTGAATATTTACCTTTAATCCTTGTCGTACCTATGTTGTTCATTGCGGGTGCTGTTATTTCGTTTAGTACAGGAACTTCGTGGGGCACTTTCGCCATTTTAATTCCTATTGGTGTGCCATTAATTCAAGCACTTGGCTTACCTCCTTCACTAGTGATTGCTGCTATTTTAGGTGGTGGTATCTTTGGTGATCATTGCTCACCAATTTCTGATACAACCTGTGTATCAGCTATCGCGTCAGGCTGTGACTTACTTGAACATGTTAAAACCCAAATGCCTTACGCACTATTTGGTGGTGCGTTAACACTTGTGGCCTATGTCATCGCAAGCATTATCATGATTTAACCCCATCCCTATGCACTTTGAGGTACATGGGGATGTACTTTTCTGTTAGAAGTAAAGACGAAAAGTAGTTCGTATACCGTGATTAATATTAATTATAACTAAGTGATCTATGCAGGTATTTCTAGTTTTGATTCAAGGTAAGTTATTGGCTAGGCGAGGTTATTCATTTTTAGTCGTCTAGATTCTTCGCTGGATCCATTTATTATCTTTGATCTAGATCAACTTTCGCTGTCTATCGTTAACAATATCGGCTAAGGTGTGCGCCATATTTTAGTTGTTTAACCGCAGTACAGGAAACTAGACCATGTCTCACCACGAAGAAGATTTTAAAGATCCAGCCTCTTTCAAGCACTTAGCAATGATCATTGTGGCAATGTTTGCTATGCCATTATTACCAATGGTTATGGGTTGGTTTACGCTTCTGCGTTAAGCAATTTTTACTATTACTCGCGAGGGGCACTTGCTCCTCACAGTAATTATTCTCTTCTATACTACCCTCTATAATCTCCATTGTTTTTCTAATATTAATCAGTCTTCTAGTCGTCCCAAATAAAATGCAATATCATCATTACACTGCAGATATTTTGCGTTTAACCTTTTAAATTTGATTATTCATCGTTATTTGCTAATTAATGATACGCTTTATTGTTACAGTGTCTCCAATTTATCCTGTCTTCAACTTAAAAGTGAATCGAATGCCTGATTTAGCTGTTCTCGCGGTTTTTATTCCTACCTTCTTTTTTGTCTCAATCACGCCAGGTATGTGCATGACATTGGCTATGACCCTTGGCATGAGCATTGGAGTTCGTCGTACCATGTGGATGATGATTGGTGAACTCATCGGTGTCGCCATTGTTGCCATAGCTGCTGTATTTGGCGTTGCCGGTATCATGCTTAATTATCCTGATGTATTTGAAGTATTAAAATGGATTGGAGGAGGATATTTAGCCTACATAGGCGTTAATATGTGGCGCTCAAAAGGTAAAATGTCAATCGGTGACAATAAGCCAAGCGATGTCAGTCGCTATTCTTTATTCACTCAAGGATTTGTCACTGCTATTGCTAACCCGAAAGGCTGGGCCTTTATGATTTCCTTATTGCCCCCTTTTATTAGCGTAGACCGTGCGGTAGCACCACAATTACTGATGCTTTTAGGTGTGATTATGTTCACTGAATTCACCAGCATGATGGCTTACGCGACTGGCGGTAAGAGTTTACGACTGTTTTTAAGTCGTGGTGATAACGTAAAATGGATGAATCGTATTGCAGGTAGCTTGATGATCGCTGTCGGTATTTGGCTAGCACTTAGCTAGGGCATGGTTATTGCTGAGCATGACTTAACTGAACTTAACCTAACAGGGTTTAAGCTGAACTGAAGGCAATATTTCTACCTCACATACGTTATGAAACTCGCTTTCATAACCTGATCATAATACCATAGCCAAAGGCTCTGTTTTCTTAATAAAGGATAGGATTTAACTATGATTAAGTTGCGCGATTTAGAATATTTAACGGCTATCGATAAGCACAAACATTTTGGTAAAGCGGCGCAATCTTGTTTCGTTAGTCAGCCTACTTTGAGTGGGCAATTAATGAAGCTGGAAGAGCAATTAGGTTTGCAACTGGTCGAGCGTCATCGCCGCAATGTTATGTTAACGCCTGCTGGGGAACAGTTAGTTCAGGAAGCACGAAAAGTATTACAAGCCGCAGGGCAATTTGAATCTTGTGCTAAAGCCTTGCTTGACCCGTTTGCTGGCGATTTACATCTAGGTTTGATACCAACATTAGCGCCATATTTGTTACCGCATATCATGGCAGAGCTCAATACCGCATTACCTAATATCAATTTCTTTCTACATGAGAATCAAACCAAGGTGTTACTGGAGCAATTGGACGAAGGTAAATTAGACGTACTAATTTTACCTTATCTTGAAGAAATGGAAAAATTTGAATCGTATCAATTGTTTGATGAACCACTTATGTTGGCAACCCCAAAAAATCATCGACTTGCTCATAAAAAAGATCTTTCACTCTCGGATTTACATGATGAAAAAATTCTTACTTTAGCTGATGGTCATTGTCTAAAAGATCAAGCGATGGGTTATTGCTTTTCTGCGGGCGCTAAAGAAGATAATAGTTTTCAAGCAACGAGTTTAGAAACGTTACGTCATATGGTAGCCAGCGGTATGGGCATTACCTTATTGCCTGCTCTTGCTGCACAAGGTAATTTAGCTAGTGATACGATTCACTATGGCCAGTTTCAAGCTCCAGTCCCTGTACGTGGTATTTCTTTGGTGATTAGACCTAATTACTCACGTATGCAATGTGTTAGATCGATCGTGGCGGGTGTTCGAAAGTCGATTAAAGATGTTATTAACTAAATTAGAAAAGCTTTACTAAAGCTAGCTTTGTCTTTCGTCCCAAAGCACTAAACTTATGGCACAAATAAAGTGTCCTGATATTTTACACTAGTTCTATTTATATACATTTTAAGCTATGTAATGTGTTGTTTATAAATAATAAAAACTATCTGGTTCGATTATTGCTTTAAAGCAGGTAAGAGCGAAAAGTAACAGATAGAAATTCAAAGGAAAAAGTAATTATGAAAAAAATCATTTTAGGCGCACTAACTCTATTATTAGCGTTAAATGCCAATGCAACACTTATTAATATATACGAGAGTAACTCGGGTCTGTCTAGTATTGCACAATCACAGTCTGTTATTGACAATGCTATCTCTGCAGATACAACAATTAACAGTGATAATATTTTCTTTAGTGACTGGAATCATCATAGCGCTTCTGCTTTTCCTGGCGGTCATAATAATACTTTTGTTTTAACTGCTTCAGGCATGATTGATACATCATTGTATTCAGGATTACAATTTTTCCATGATGATGGCATAGACGTTAACCTAGGCGGCGATAGCTTATATTCTTATAATAGAAACACTGGCTTAAGAGATAGTGGTTGGAAGACTTTTGCTGATACGGGCATAACATCTTTTGATTTATTGTTTTGGGAGAATGGTGGTGCAGCTTCAATTTTAGTTTATGGTCAACTAAGAAATGGTCAGGCTACAGAAATAGCAAACTTCACAGCTGTATCAGTACCAGAGCCATCAACTATTGCTATTTTAGGTTTAGGCCTTTTAGGTTTAGTTGCTCGTAAAGCTAAGAAATAGTTTTAATTCACACTTAGTTGCTGAATTTGAAAAAACATCAATTGTCATGATTGATGTTTTTTTGTTTTTGGATTCTCCTAAACTTACACAAGTAAACACAGAACAGTAGGTTTTGTATTCATTTTTATTCTATCGATAGCTTTTATCTATCAAATTGATAATTACTATCGATTATCCTAATCGCATGGTTCGTTTTATTATTATCCCGTCTTCAACGAAACGAAGTTTATAAACGTTTCATTTTAGCTTTTTAAATACTTAACATTTTATTAAATAACGGGAATTCATAATGAACCAATCAATCATCAATACTAAATTATTACCTTTTAACGCAACTGCTTTTCACAATGGTGAATTTGTTGAATTAAGCGAAAAAGATCTGGCGGATAAATGGTCAGTAGTTTTCTTCTATCCAGCTGATTTTACTTTTGTTTGCCCTACCGAATTAGGTGACATGGCAGACCACTACGATGAGTTACAAAAAATGGGTGTTGAAGTGTACTCAGTATCAACTGATACACACTTTACTCATAAAGCGTGGCACGATACTTCAGATACTATCAACAAAATTAAATACCCAATGATCGGAGACCCTACAGGTGCAATTACTCGTAACTTCGGTGTGATGATTGAAGAAGATGGTTTAGCACTTCGTGGAACCTTTGTTATTAACCCAGAGGGTGAAGTTAAAATTGCAGAGGTACATGACCTAGGTATAGGCCGAAGCGCAGCTGAGTTATTACGTAAAGTTAAAGCAGCACAATATGTTGCCGAGCATGACGGTGAAGTATGTCCAGCAGCATGGCAACCAGGTGCAGAGACTTTAGCTCCATCACTAGATTTAGTCGGTAAAATCTAATTTACGATTAGTTAAGTTGTCCTTAGCTTTGTTTAAATACCACCTACTCTTTGTTGCGGAGCAATCACATAGAAAATCTATGCTCATGCTCCACGCCTCGAGTAAGTGCTATTTAATTCAAGTCTAAATGCAAACTTTAGATCACAGCAGCGATATAACTACTCTGCTGTGATCTTGTTTTAATCGAGTTCCTTTCCCTTATTACTTTCCACTTTCCATCAAATATTCTCAGAGGTCGGTATGTTAGATACAAATTTACAAACGCAATTAAAGAGTTATTTAGATAACTTAAAAACACCAGTCGAGCTAATTACCTTCACTGATGAAAGCCCTAAGGCAAAAGAACTTGCTCAACTAGCGACACAAATCGCTGAACTGTCACCGTTAATTACTGAAATTAATGGTAATAATAGTGAACAAGCGGCCAACGAACGCGTGCCATCTATGTTAGTACGTAGTGTGGCGAGTAATAGCGAAATGCGTTTTGCAGGTTTACCCATGGGACATGAATTTACCTCATTAGTCATGGCGTTATTGCACAGTGGTTCACACCCTTTAAAAATTGAAGCTGAGCAAATAGAGCAAGTACGCAACCTTGAAGGCGATTTTGTTTTTGAGACCTACATTTCGTTGAGCTGTCAGAATTGCCCGGATGTAGTACAAGCCCTAAATATGATGGCAGCCATTAACCCGAATATAAAACATACCATGATAGATGGTTCATTATTTCAAACGGAAGTGTTTGATCGTGATGTGATGGCAGTTCCTAGTGTGTATTTAAATGGTGAGTCATTCAGTCAAGGTCGTGTGTCATTAAGCGATATTCTGAATAAAGTAGATAAAAATGCCGGTGCTCGCCAAGCTAAAGCATTAGAGAACAAAGATACCTATGACTTTTTAGTTGTTGGTGGTGGGCCAGCGGGTGCTGCTGCTGCAATTTATGCCGCGAGAAAAGGTATTAATACTGGTTTAGTCGCAGACAGATTCGGCGGTCAGGTCAGTGATACCATGGCGATTGAAAACTTTATCTCAGTCAAAGCCACGCAAGGGCCAAAACTTGTCGCCAGTTTGGAAGAACATGTTCGTGAATATGATGTAGATATTATGAACAGTAATAAAGCGAGTAAAGTGAAACGTAATGAAGCAACTGGATTGGTCGAAGTTAGCTTAGAAAACGGCGCCGTACTAAAAAGTAAATCGGTAGTCTTGGCAACAGGTGCTCGCTGGAGAGAAATGAATGTACCGGGCGAAAATGAATATCGCGGTAAAGGCGTTGCTTATTGTCCTCATTGTGACGGACCACTCTTTAAAGGCAAATCGGTAGCGGTAATTGGCGGTGGTAATTCTGGTATTGAAGCTGCTATTGATTTAGCGGGAATTGTAGAGCATGTGACAGTTTTAGAATTTGCAGACACTTTACGTGCAGATGATGTATTAGTGAGAAAAGCGAACTCATTAAGCAATGTCACTATTATTACTAATGCGCAAACCACGGAAGTACATGGTGACGGTAAACGCGTGACCAGCTTAAGTTATACTGACAGAAGCACAAATGAGCATCATTCATTAGGCTTGGCGGGTATTTTTGTGCAAATAGGCTTGATGCCAAATACTGAGTTTTTACAAGGCGAAATAGAGTTAACTAACCGCGGTGAAATTATTGCAGGCAGTCAAGGTGAAACGTCCATTGCAGGAGTTTTTGCCGCTGGGGATGTAACCAACAGCCCGTATAAACAAATTATCATTGCGATGGGCAGTGGTGCAAATGCTGCATTAGGTGCTTTTGATTACCTTATCCGTCAAGATGTTTAAAGCGGTTTAGTAAGCGGTTTAGCAAGGTACTTAGTAAAGATTACTATAGTACCTTGTGCTTTTTGAGCCTATTAAGGTTTATTAGCGTTAGTGTCATTAAAATAACAAGTGTAATTGGTACATAAATTGCTCGTAATAAAACTGTCAATTTATTACGGTATTTACCAAATGATCAATAACCTAGGTCTATATAGCGCCACTTTTAATAACAACTCAACTGTGAGTCAGCAAAATACTACTGAAATACAAGCAATCACTGAAAAGCATGCTGAAAGTCTTGCTAAAAGTGAAGAGCCAGCGGTTGTTGATAACAGTTTATATTTATCCAGTAGAGCGCAAAAAATTAATGCTATCAGCAGTGAGTTTTTCAGTGGTGCTGAACTAACATTTGATGATGTCGGCGCGTTAAAAGAAAAGCTTTATCAATTTGGACTTATTTCAAAAGGTGAGTATGCCACGTTAAGCGGGACTACAGCACAAGCCACTACTAACGAATCTAGCGAGATCACGTCTACGACCACGTTAACTAATTTCCTTGGGGACTTTATTGAGCGTTTAAATAAAGATGATAGTGATGAGAGTACCGACAGTGATGATGAAGATGTCACTGAAAGCGAAACAATAGTCGCATTAACAGGTGCGTTAATTAGCGCAAAAGAAATATTGAAAAACGTCGAAGAGCAGAAACAACAAACGGACTTTAAAACTTCTCTTCAGGGAGCTTTAGCGTTACTTAAGGAAACGATCAATGATAAATCCTTTGAAAAATTACCTTTAGATGACAAAATCGGACTCAGTAAAGTACATCAGGCTCTCGAAATAGTTGATAAGTTATCTCCACAACGACTGAATAATGATAAAGTGAATCAATATATTAAGTTATCATATAGGTAACGGATATACGCTATTTCACAGTCATATATGAAGGTAAGGGATTATTTTGCGGTTGTTTAAATTTACCTTAGTCCTATGCTTGGTCTTTGTTATCACACTCAGTGCGGTATTTTATAGTCGAAGCTCAGTGGTGACATCAGTAGTCAATCATTATCTTACCCAGCAGAATAGTGCGTTAACCTGTATTGATTTTGAAATAAATGACAACTTTAACTTACTAATCAATCGCTTATGTATAGATTCTCCTTATGCGGAAATAGAATTAATTGATAGTTTGGTTGAGTGGCGATTTGAACCCAGCAAGATAGACGTGGATAATATATCTGACGCCATTTCAGCGATAAATATTGATCTAGCTATTGTACGTGCTAAAAGTGATTTTCAATTCCCTGAAAACCCCACTTCAAGTAACGTAAAGCTAAGTGCGTTACCCACACTTATTAGAAAAAAAATTAATGACCTTACGTTGCTCTCAATTCCGATTGAAATTGATATCAAAACCTTTAGCTACCAACCTTTTACTAATAAAGAAATTAATAAAGAAACTAATAAACAAAGCCATCAAAAAGCTAATAAAAACTACACTTATCAAGGGCAGTTCTCAGCAAATGCTCAGCAGCTTGCATTCTCTTTAGCTAATCAAAAGAATGAAAGTGTTCTTGCTTTGGCGTTAACCAAAAGTGGCGATGATATCGGTGCTAGTTTAGCGACTGATTTGGCTGAACTAAGGCCCTTTCTCGTTAGACACCAAACAGCTTTACCTCTTAGTTTATCAACACTCTTGCTCAATGACTCTTGGGTTGCTGCGGGGAAGCTTAACAGCCAGCTTGATTGGCATAAGCAAACGTTAAATCTGACCAACCAAATGACTGATTTTTCTTTTGAAGCATCACAAGATTTTTCTTTACTAGGACCTATTGCACTAGAGACAACATTTTCGTGGAAAACAGCGCTAGCAGGCGAAAATCTACAGTTTGATTTTACTCATCAGGATAAGCTAAAAAATACTAAGGCAAATGATAACCAAGATTATCAAGGCAATAATATACAGTTAGCTTTTAACTTCGAAAAGTTAATTGAGCTACTTACAGTAAAAGCAGTGGACCCGAAAATAATAAATTTTTTCAGAAACAATGCCATAAATATCTTAAACGTTAAGCCATCAGGTTTGCTAACAATTGATTTTAACCAACGAACATTAACTAGTGATAGTGTCGATATCTCAAGTAGAAGTTCACATGGGCCAATAAAACTCTCGTTAAGCGATGTACTCCTTAATTTTGACGATGATCCAGCACTAACTACTAACTTACAAAAAGCCGAATTATCGCTGACAGGACAAGTAAGCATTGCTCAATTACATCCCTATAGCAGACAGCCAGTAAAGCTAAGTATTATTGGGGGAGTTGAGCAGGGCAGTGATACTTGGCAGCTAACACTTGCCCCAGGAACAGCATTCGAATTGACTCAGGTAAGCTTACCGTCAAATAAGTCCGAGAAGACAGCTCTAAGTAAATTTCAACGGTCAAAGCCTAATACTCAACCTAGAATGAAATCATTAATCACTCACTGGCAAGGTAAAATGTCGATTGCTAAAAACGAGATTAAACAGCAGTCTAAAAATAGTAAGGCCGTGACGTTTGCACTCGATGTTGAAAGTCAGATAAAACAGCTAAATTATCCCAATATATTGAAAGTGGATGAACTTAAGTTAGCTACAAAGCTCAGTGGAAATATCGAAGAGATAACGATAAACACTAAAGTGATTGCTGATGACGTACTTATAGCGAACGCTATCTTAATGGGAGATTTACATCATCCGAGTGTGATTGTGTCGGCGCAAGATGTGTTGCTTACCGATTTATTGGCTTTAAAGTTAAAACTACCGGTTGAGTTGAAGCTCATCGACGGCACTATTGACTATCAATTAAGCGGACAACTAAAAAATAGTGAAGACCCATTCGCTAACACAATGTTGCTCGAGCTCATGGTACAAGATGTTACCGGTGAAGTTGATGGTACTTGGCTACAAGAGTTAAACTGGCAGCAAAAGCTGCAGTTACAAAATGGCGAGATAAAATCGTTACCTGAAAAGACTAATACCTTATCTAATTTGACTATTGCCAAGATAGAAACGGCGACACCCCTTAATCATTTTTCAGCAAAAACTTTTATCGACTTTTCACAAGATAATATAAAGTTATTAGCAGACAATATTCGTGGGAAGTTATTAGGGGGACGTTTTGATATACCGCATATGCAGTGGCCTTTTAGGATAGATCTTCCTGTGAAAGTAGCACTCACTAAAATAGATTTAGAAAAACTACTCGAGTTAGATAAAAAGCAAGGTATAGTCGTGACAGGAAAAGTCTCAGGGCAGCTACCCATTCAATATGATGGTGAAAACTTTCTCATCAAAGGAGGTAGCATAAAAAATGTCGGTGACGGTATTATCCAAGTTTATAATAACCCTGCGGTTGAAGAACTAAAAGCCATTAGCACTGAATTAAAGCTGGCGTTTAGCGCTTTGGAAAACTTGCACTACCATCATCTATCATCAGAAGTTTCGATGGCGGATGACGGCTATATGTTATTAGATACAGCCATTAAGGGGCGAAATCCTGATTTGGACAACGATGTAAATTTGAATTTAAATCTTAGCTATGATTTATTAGGCTTAATTGAATCACTCAATATTACTGAGGATTTTGAAAGCAAAATTATCAAGGGTTTAAAGAACTAAACAACTAAGGAACATTTATGGTTAAAATACTGGCACCACTGCTAGCGGTATTTTTATTTACTGCCTGCACTCATCGGGTTGAAGTAAGTGCTAAAGAGCCAATCACGATTAACTTGAATCTTAAAATTGATCATGAGATTCGAGTCAAAGTTGACAAAGAACTTGATGATATTTTCAGTGATGATAGCGATATCTTTTAGGAGCAATAATGAATAAGTTAATAAAGCATTCAATTAGAAAAGTTAGTCTAGTGTTAATTGCCTCTTCCATAGCATTTTCAGCTTGGGCAGTCACTCTCGATCAAGCTAAGCAGCAAGGTCTTGTTGGCGAAATGTCTAATGGTTATTTAGGCGTAGTAGTAGCAAGCCCTGAAGTGAGCGAGCTTGTTGAGATGGTCAATAAAAAGCGTAAAGATATTTACCTGAACTTGGCGCGAAAAAATAAAATTACTATGCAACAAGTCACTAAGTTAGCGGGCGAAAAGTCTATGGCTAAAACACAGTCAGGACACTTAATTCAAAATGCTGATGGGCATTGGGTTACAAAATAACTAACGGCTACGATTGAAACCCATTGTGTTATAAAAAAGAAA
>CAJXRC010000082.1 GCA_913058405.1 uncultured Colwellia sp.
CGATGGTAGTGTGGGAGTTCCCATGTGAGAGTAGGACATTGCTAAACTTCTATTTGTGCTGTGGCACTGAAAAGCCCGATTCGAAAGAGTCGGGCTTTTTGCTTTTCTAAATATATATTTAGCGTTGCGATTTGCTATTTGTAATCTTCTATCTGAACTGATGAAATTCCGGAGTTTTATTCTCTAATGAGAAAGTTGTTATCTTCCCCTGTAAAAATGGCACTAAGTGATGCCGAAAATGCTTCATACCAAAATTCATTAAAATACATTACCGAGATAAGTTTAAACCTTATAGCGGTTAAAGTAGAAAATAGACCTGAAGATTTTCTTGGTTGGTGTAAAGAGTTAATCGATGTTTGTCGAAATCGCATTAATATGGCGTTGCTAGAAGATCATCAATTACCCAGCTTAAAAAAGTTAGAACAAGTGCTTGTGCTTGGTGCTAGTGTTAGTCAGTTTAAGATGGCACGTATTGCGCCGTGGCCGATATTCACTATTTTTATTGAACAACAAGCAAGTTTACATGCGCTAGAAGAACGATTAGCTTTACTCGATTATATTGAGAGAATAAGGGTTAAACCTTTAGCCGAAATGACTGAGGTGGAACGTTTAGCTTTTGCGGGAAAACATACTAGTCAGCACTGTCATACACAATATAACTTTGATGTTGAATGGTTTGCCTCAACCAAAGGTGCGAAAGTTTTTCATACGCTATTAGCACAACAGCCTGAAAGCTTTGATTTAGCTTTAAGCCATATTCCTGTTACTGGTGATGTAACACCAACGCAATATCAGCAATTTGTTAAAAGTTACAAGAAAATATTTAACGATTATACTGTTGATAGAGAAGCAGGTGAAAAAGCACCGTTAGCACCCGCTACTCGTTTATTAGCGATGAAGCGTCCAGATCAGTTTATCGCCTTAACCAATGCCAAAATAGATGTGTTCTGCCAAGGCCTTTCAATCGTTAAATTTAATGCCTTTGATTTTGAAAATTACTGGCAAGAAATGATTGGCACCTTAAGAACTTTTGCATGGTGGCATCAAAGTGAACCTGAAGATGAGCAAGAATTAAAGCTTTGGAAGGTTCGCGCAATATTAGTCGACTTATTTATGTTTGCTGATGAAGACTTTGCCTTTACCTCTAATTATTTACGTATTCGTGATAAAAAATTAAGTAGCGCTGAAAGTAGTTACAAATCAAGTCGTCGTGGTCGTACCAAGCTAACGCCAGAAGAAATTGTTGACGAAGCTTTAGCTGAAGAGGGTGTACCTGAATACATTCAAAATAAACGTGATACTATTCTCAAGCAAGTTACAGAGGGTAAGAGCGTTGAGCATGTTATTGGGTTGATGAGAGCTATTTTTGGCTAAATTGTTTACTAAATAAAGGGATAAAGCATCTTTATCCCTTTATTATTTTTTATTCTACCTATCTCCTTTCCTGACACAAGCTGACAGAAATAGTACAACTCCTACTCCCACATATTCATTCCAGAAAGTATCAAATTCACTTCAATATCATATATAGCTTTAGATCCATTAACCTATACCTATACCTATACCTATACGGCAAAGGCATTAAAGGAAATTCAAGAGTTTTTATAAAAATCACCCATGACTCATATTATGTGGATGAAAGAAAATTCACACGTACATTTTAGTTACAAATGTATTGACAATAATTACACTTATTGTAAGATGACGAAACGTCAGTGACGATTCGTCACATATATAAAAGTAGACATTATGACACCACCTAAGTTACTCGATAAAACAGCACTTCAAGAAAGAGAGTTATTGATAATTAACTCAGCTGTGCTTCTTATCCAACAAAATGGTATTGAAAACCTCACTATGGATAAAGTGGTGGCCCAAGTACCATTTTCAAAAGGTACCGTTTATAAACACTTTATTGGCAAAGAAGATTTACTGTTAGCTATCAGTAATTACTCTATCAAAGTGCTTGGCGATCTTTTTCACCGAGCATATCAATTTAAAGGCTGTTCACGTTCGAGAATGCTTTTATTAAATTTCTCTTACCTTATTTATGCAATGTTATATCCCGCATTGTTCCAATCAGTGCTTTGCGCAAAATCGCCTAATGTAGTAGGAAAATCAAGTGAAAAACACATTAACGAGGGAGAGCAATTAGAAATTAAGTTAATGACGTCTATTCACGGGATAGTAGAAGATGGTTTAAAGGATAACAGCCTCTCACTTCCTATGAATATGGATATACAGCAACTATGTTTTAGTAATTGGTCTATGGCGTATGGTGCTATCACTTTGCTTTCAGGTGAAGTTGAGCAGTGCAGTGGTAGAACAAGTTTAATTGTTGAACGTGAGCTCTTTAACCTGAGCAATATGTTGTTTGACGGAATGGGATGGAAACCTTTTACAAAAGACAGAAGCCATTGTGCAGAACTAAAAATTGCATTGGCTGAATTATTTCCAGGAGAATTAGCGCTAATTAGTGCAAAAGGGCGAGAACTAAATTTTGATAGTTTTAGCTAAATAAATACAAAGGAAGTGCGGTGTGTAGCCGCATTTTTTTTGACTTGTAAGGTGACGATTCGTCATCGATAAAAACTTCTTTTATAAAGATAAATAAGGACTTAGCAATGAGAGACAAACTTTACAATTTTGTCGGAAAAAATCCATTTTGGGTAATACTTGTTTGTATTACGTTTATGGTGCTGGCAGGGACGGGGGCACAAAAGTTAGAGTTTAAAAATGACTACCGTGTGTTCTTTAGTGAAGAAAACCCACAGTTAACGGCTTTTGAATCTATGCAAAAGGTCTACAACAAAAGCGATAATGTTTCTTTTGTTGTTGTGCCTAAAGATGGCAATGTTTTTACTGCTGAGCATTTAGCGGCGTTAAAAGTGTTAACTAAAGAGAGTTGGCAAGTACCATATTCAACCCGAGTTGATTCAGTTACTAACTTCCAATATACCTATGCTGAAGAAGATGACATGATCGTTGAAGATCTTGTTATGTCGACTAATAATTTAACCAGTGAAAAGCTCGAAAAGATAAAACAAATAGCTATTAGTGAACCGCTTTTAGTAAATAAAATTATCTCTCAAACGGGTCATGTTTCTATTGTTAATGTAACGGTGCAGTTCCCCGGTATTAATCCAATGGCTGAAACACCAGAAGTTGCAGCCAGTGTACGGGCTATTAAAACACAGTTTTTAGCAGACCATCCAGAGCTTGATGTTTATCTCTCAGGCATGGCGATGATGAACACTTCATTTGGTGAATCCTCAATTAGTGATAGTTCAACCCTTATTCCTCTGATGTTTCTTGTTGTTATCGTGACTATCGGTTTATTGCTGAGAACCATTACTGGTACCATTTCAACCGTACTTATTATCATTATGAGTATAGTTACTACTATGGGACTTGCGGGTTGGTTAGGATTCTATTTAACCGGACCTTCTTCATCGGCACCGACCATGATTATGACGCTGGCTGTTGCAGATTGTATTCACATTTTAACTTCGATGTTTTATGAAATGCGCCAAGGCGCTGATAAGCGCACGGCGATTGCACGCAGTATAAAAATTAACTTACAGCCAATCTTCTTAACCAGTATTACTACCTCTATTGGCTTTTTAAGTATGAACTTCTCTGATTCACCACCATTTAGAGATTTAGGTAACTTAGTGGCCATTGGCGTAATGTTAGCGTTTGTTTTTTCAATTACAATATTCCCGGCATTGCTAACCGTATTACCTGTACGCGTTAAAGTGCAGCCAGACAATAAAAAAGACATCATGGCTAAACTAGCCGATTTTGTTATTGCCAAGCGTAAAGTCTTATTGCCTTTAACCAGTGTGTTTATCATCGCCTCTGTTATGTTTATTCCTAACAATCAGCTCAATGATGATTTTGTGAAGTACTTTGATAAAACAGTACCATATCGCGTGGCGACTGATTTTATGCAAGAGAACTTGTCAGGCATGATGATGGTTGAGATTTCGGTAAAAACCGGTGAAGCTAGTGGTATAAACAACCCTAAATATTTGAACAGTGTGTCAGACTTTAGTGATTGGTTACGTGCTCGCCCTGAAACTGATCATGTAAATACCATTACTGATACCTTAAAACGTTTGAATAAAAATATGCATGGTGACGATCCTAGTTGGTATAAATTACCGGACAGTCAGGAAATGTCAGCCCAATATCTTTTATTGTATGAAATGTCTTTACCTTATGGCTTAGATTTAAATAACCAATTAGATGTCGATAAATCATCATCAAGAATTGTTGCTACCTTTAAAAATATGACCAGTAATGAATTGATTAATGTTGAACGTGACATGATTCAGTGGTTTAGTGAACATGCACCAAAGTATGAAGTAGATTTCGCTAGTCCTAGTTTAATGTTTGCTCATATTGGTCAACGTAATATTACCAGTATGTTAATTGGTACAACGTTGGCGTTAATTCTAATTTCTATTTTATTAGGTGTGGCGTTAAAAAGCTGGCGCTTTGGTCTTATCAGTTTATTACCAAACTTGGCACCTGCAGCCATAGGCTTTGGTATTTGGGGATTATACAGTGGACAAGTCGGCTTAGGCTTATCGGTTGTAATTGGTATGACGCTTGGGATTGTTGTTGATGATACCGTTCACTTTTTGAGTAAATACCTTCATGCAAGACGTGATAAAAATGCTAATACCAAAGAAGCGGTACACTATGCATTTGATAATGTTGGAAGAGCGTTATGGGTGACCACTTTTGTACTTGTTGCTGGCTTTACCGTACTGGCACAATCGTCATTTAAAATGAATGCTGATATGGGCTTCTTAACTGCACTAACTATCTTTGTAGCGCTATTGGTTGACTTTTTATTCTTGCCTCCGTTATTGATGTTATTGGATAAGAATAAACATGAAGTAAACGAAAGTGCAGCAACTACGACAGAAGCAACCACTAAAGAAACAATTAATGCGGTTTAATAGAGCCGTTATTTACCCATAATGATGATAAATTTTTATAAGGATTTTATATGTTAACTAAAAAAATACTGATCAGTGCTTTTTCTGCACTCAGTTTACTGGTGGTTTCAAATGTTTCTTTTGCCTTGAGTGCAGAGGAGCAAAAAGGCTTAGATATTTCGTTAGAAGCTAAAAAACGTGATTTAGGCTGGCAAGATAGTACTGCTGATATGTTGATGTTATTGCGTAATAAGCAGGGCCAAGAAAGTATTCGCGAAATTAAAATGAAGTCATTAGAAATCCTTGATGATGGGGATAAAAGCTTAACAATATTTAATAAACCACGTGATGTAAAAGGTACCGCATTTTTGAGTTTTTCTCATCCAATTGCATCCGATGAACAATGGTTATTTTTACCGGCATTAAAGCGTGTTAAACGTATATCATCACGTAACAAATCGGGACCTTTTATGGGCTCTGAATTTGCCTTTGAAGACTTAAGTTCTTTTGAAGTGGAAAAGTACACTTATAAGTTTTTAGGTGAAGAAGAATTAAATGGTTTGAAAACCTTTAAAGTTGAGCAATACCCAGCAGATGAGAACTCAGGTTATACCCGTCGAATAGTATGGATTGATACCCAAGAGTACCGCGTTCATAAAATTGATTTTTATGACCGTAAAGATTCATTACTAAAGACTCTATCGTTTAAAGGTTATAAGCAGTATTTAGCAAAGCATTGGCGTGCTGATATCCAAGAAATGATTAATCACCAAAATGGTAAAAGCACTGAGCTTAAATGGACTAACTACGCTTTTAAAACAGGTTTATCAGACAGTGATTTTAACCGTAACTCATTAAAACGAGCGCGCTAAGCTGATGTACCTTTCTTTAAATGAGTCCTTAAGTCAGGCTTTAGATAAACCTTTAACTAAAGCCCTAAGTAATATGTTAGGTAATACACTAAAATTGTCTGTTACTGCCCTGGCAGTATGCGCAAGTTTAGTGCTTAGTAGCCCTGTATCTGCCAGTGAAGTCGCTAGTGATGTTGAATTTGAGGCATCGGGTAATCTAGCTATTGAACAGCGTTACTTTTTTAAAGATGCACTTTATTCTGAGCAATTGAGTCATAGCCAAACCTCTTTCTCGGTCGAACCTGAGCTTTATTGGCAGTGGAATGATGGCAGTGACAGTCTCGTTTTTACGCCTTTTTATCGGGTTGATAGTCATGATGACCAGCGAACTCATGGTGACATTCGTGAGCTTGCTTATATTCATGCCAGTGATGATTGGGAATTACGCGTTGGTATTCGTAAAGAGTTTTGGGGCGTTACCGAATTTCAACACTTGGTTGATGTGATTAACCAAACAGATGGTGTAGAAGATTTTGATGGCGAAGACAAACTTGGTCAGCAAATGGTTAACTTATCACTAGTGAATGACTGGGGGATTGTCGATGTATTTTTACTACCTGGGTTTCGTGAAAGAACTTATGCTGGCGAAGAAGGGCGTTTACGCGGACCTTTGGTCGTTGATGAAGACAATGTCAGTTATGAATCGTCTGCAGGTCAACAGCATTTAGATTTTGCGCTTCGTTGGGCGCATAGTGTTGGTGATTTCGACTTAGGTGCTTACTGGTTTCATGGCACCAACAGAGAGGCTTATTTAAGTCCATCACCACAAGCGCCATCATCGAGTTTAGTACAGTACTACACTCAAATGGATCAACTAGGCATTGATGCTCAAGCAACATTGGGTGATTGGTTATGGAAGTTTGAGAGTATCTTTCGTAGTACTAGCCTTGAAGATTTTTGGGCAACGCAAGCAGGATTTGAATATAGCTTTATTGGCGTCTTTGATTCGAACCTCGACTTAGGTTTATTGATGGAGCATAGCTGGGATTCTCGTGGTGAAGTTGCCCTTGGTGCCCAAGGTTCATTAATGCAAAATGATTTGTTCTTAGGGGCTAGGTTAGCCTTTAATGACATGCAGAGTAGCGAGGTATTGATGGGCTTTGGAAGTGATTTAGATCACAACGCTTTTAGTTTCCTAATTGAAGCCAGTCGTCGTTTTGGTGATAACTTTATTGCGAGTTTTGATGTGCGGTTATTACAAAGTAACGAATCTAATGACTTACTATATACCTTAAGCAGTGACGACCATGCACAGTTGTCTCTAGCTTGGTATTTCTAGTCGTTAACTGTATTTAAAAAAAGCCAATACGTTCTATAGCGTGTTGGCTTTTTTTTGGTGTCAAATCTAAGCGTACAAAAGTAAGAAGAGTAAATTAGTTACCGATCAAGCCATTAACATGGGCAACCACACTTCTACCTAATGCGCTCGGTGCATAACCACCCTCAAGTACAGAGACTATTCTGCCTTCACCATATTCATTAGCAATGACTTTAAGTTCATCGGTGATCCAACGGTAATCTGCCTCCGTTAAGCTCACATGTGACATTTCATCTTCAATATGAGCGTCAAAGCCTGCCGAGATAAGAATCAACTCAGGTTTAAACTTATGCAGCGCAGGTAACCAGTGTGCGGTTAATTTTTCTCTGAATTGTTCACCTTTAGTCGTGGCTGCTAATGGGGTATTAATTATCGGTGGTGTATCACTCTCTTGAATTTCAAACGGGTAGAGTGGATATTGATAACTTGAGCAAAAAAGATAACCTTTGTCATCTTCAGGCGTCGCTTTAAAGTGATTCGTTAAAATATCTTCAGTGCCGTTACCGTGATGAACATCAAAATCAACAATCGCTACGCGTTTTAAACCATACTTTTGCTTGGCATAAGCAGCAGCAACAGCGACGTTATTGAAAAAACAGAAGCCCATGCCTTTATTGTGTTCTGCGTGATGGCCAGGGGGCCTTGTGGCGCAAAATGCAGCACTTAAGGTGCCATCCATCACTAAGTCTACAGCATCAACAGCAGCACCTGCTGAATACATAATAGAAGTGAGGGTTTTTTCATTCATCACAGAGTCTTCACCGACAGTAAAGTTTTCTTCACCTTCACTCGGGGCATTATCAAAAACAAAATCAATATGTTCTTGCGTATGCGCTAAAGCGAGTAAACTTTTATCGATCGGCTTTGAATCGAATTGTCGCACGACATAATCTAAACCGCTGCGAATGAGTTGGTCTGAAATAGCCGTTAAGCGCTTACCATTTTCCGGGTGATGCTCACCCATATTATGTTCGCCACATCGATAGTGGCCTATTATTCCTACTGGCATAATTATCCCTTATTATTTTAGTGTGTTTCAGTATTAACCGTTTCAGGTTCAGTTAACGTTAGCTTTAAGCTAACTTCATCAAAATCTTCACTTGGCTGGCGCACAAAGCCTGCACGTTCGAAGACTTTTAGCATAGAGCCATTATCTCGTCGTACACAGGCAACTAAGCTATCAAGCTTACGAATTTTGGCGATGGCGATCATTTCACCCAGTAAGGTGCTTGCCATGCCGCGGCCGCGTAGACTTTCTTTAATGACAAAAGCCACCTCACCGCTATTAATACTTTCAATGTAATAATATCGAGCAACCGCTTGTATCGATTCGCCTAAAGAGTTTTTCTTGGTAAAGCACAAAGCAAGATCTGTGTGCTGATTTACACTGACCAAATTACATGATTTTTCACGCGTCATCTGAGTAATATGGTGGTTGTAACGCATGATTAAGGTTTCTTTATTATGAGAATAGAAAAACTCTTGTAATTTACGTTCATCAGCCGGCGCTAAAGCCCTTAACGTGTAATTAACATCAGCAAAGTTAAAGCGTTTCATTTCTATCGTGCCTAATTCAGGCACAGAGCTTGGAGAACTTTCTTGATACTCTGGCACCCAATAATGTTTACGAACATCACTAAGCAACTTGTCTCTAAATTTAGGGTGTGCGATACGAATTAGCTCAAGTGCGCGCTCACGAATACTTTTACCTTGTAATGAAGCAATACCAAACTCGGTAACGACAAAGGCCACATGACCGCGTGAAGTTACTACACCACCACCTTCAGTTATATGCGCTACGATACGAGAGGTTTTTCCATCTTTAGTGGTAGAAGGCAGGGCTATAATTGCCTTACCGCCTTTACTTAGAGAAGCGCCACGAACAAAATCTACTTGTCCGCCAATGCCACTATAAAATTGATAGCCAATAGAGTCTGAAACCACCTGTCCGGTTAAATCAACCTCGATGGCGCTATTGATCGACACCATATTGTCATTTTTAGCAATTTTAACGGGTGAGTTGACATGTTCTGAAGGGTAGAATTCAATATGAGGATTACCATCAACAAAGTCATACAGTTTTTGACTGCCAATACAGAAGGTTACTACAGCTTTTCCTTTGTGGTAGGTTTTCCTGCGGTTATTAATAACCCCTTTTAGCATGAGATCAATCACACCATCTGAGATCATTTCACTATGAATACCTAAATCTTTATGATTACCTAAATAGGTTAATACGGCTTCGGGAATTTTACCGATACCAATTTGTAAGGTCGCACCATTGTCAATTAACATGGAAACGTATTGACCAATTTGTTCCGTACGACGATCCATAATAGGCGCAATAATTTGTGGCAGTTCTTGCTCAGCGTTTATCCAACTATGTATTTGATTTACATGGACAAAGCTATGGCCATTGGTACGTGGCATTTTAGGGTTTATTTGCGCGATAACGTACTTGGCCGCTTTTACGGCAGCAGAAACAATATCGACACTCACGCCTAATGAACAGTAACCGTATTCATCTGGAGGACTGACCATAATCAGTGCCGCATCAAGTGGTAAGCTATTTTCATTAAATAAACGTGGTACATCAGAAATAAAACAAGGGGTGTAATCGCCACGACCTTCGGCGATAGCTTCACGAATGTTTTTACCACCAATGAATAAACTATTTACTTTAAATAAGTCTTTATGTTCTGCTTTAGCCCAGACATTCTCAGATAAAGTTAAAATATGGACGGTTTCAATATCATGTAGTCCATGGCTATTGGCTATCAAATCATCAATTAAGGCATTAGGTACTGCGGCATTAGAGCCGATAAAAATACGATTACCTGATTGTAAGTAATCACCCCATTTTACACTATCACGTTGCTCGTCTTGTGCTGTCATGAAAATTCCTTGACTAATAATTATACCAATACCATTCAATTATTGCCCATTTGTGCTGGTTAAAATATTCCAAGGAGGCGTTGCTCTCAATCCCAATAGCCAGCTATTGGTCAATCAAGCGCCTACCCTTGAATTATTTTTCCTACGCACAACAAGATCAAAAAACTAATGGCATTGGTATTGCTCGTTATGTACTCGGTATATATTTAGTATGCTCTCATAAATAAGGCATTTATTGATCACTGTCAATTGGACGTTTGTTATATAGATATTTGTCGATATTTATGCTGTTAATTATCTGTTTTTAATACAAACTGGCGTTCGTATTTCTTAATATACGTTCTAAAAGCACTTGATTGCAGCAACTTTGCACATCAAAATTCAACAGTGACAAACAAATCAGTTATAATCGCATGTTTTTAACCTGATTTCAGTGTGTATTACTGCAATCAGCTTTTACTTTTAAAGGGTTTAGCTTAAGTGTCGATAGAGAAAATTTTTATTATTGGTTTACCGAGAACGGCAACCACCAGTGTGTGTTTAGCAATGTTAGAGCAAGGTTTTAAAACGGCTCATAATGCGTATACACAGGACTCTTTTTCTCAAGCACAAGTGTTAGCAGATACGCCAATATTTTGTGATTACCAAACACTCGATAAAGACTTCCCTAATAGTCAGTTTATTCACTTAACGCGTGCCCCTGAGCTCTGGCTTCCTTCGATTAAGCAACTTTTACAACGCATGCTAGTCAACTTACAACGCACTGATGGAGGGTTTAACCCCCATATAAAACGTTGTTACAGTGAAACTTTCTCACCGTTAACCGAAGAGAATATTAACAGCGATGAATTCTTGTTGGATTGTTACAACCGTCATCAGCAAGGGATCACAGAACACTTTAAAGATAGACCTCAAGATCTACTAACTATTGATGTAAGTGACGAAGATAGCTATTTAGCCATGTTATCTTTTCTTAATATTGATAAAGAAAAAGCTAGAGAAGGCGGTTTTAAACAAATTAATATCGGTGGTAAAGTGAGAGCCTGGCAGCACCTTAATAATCCCCTAAAAGTAGAGTCGACTAATAAAGGCCGCATTGACAAAGTGCTTTATTAGTATTGAGCGTTAGGATTGAGAAATGTAATTACCATAAAGGGTAGGTATAACCATTGTGGAGTGAAAAGTTCACAGGTAAAATTATGCCAATTTCGTCAATAAATTTCATTAAATAAATATATACCCGTTCCACTTGAAGATGAATCTTCAAGTGGAACGGGTATATTCTTAGAGAGTAGTAACTATGTTTGAATTGAAACACCACACAGGCCAAGATTGGGTTGATGCTGTAATGGCTGACTTTAACCGTTTTTTACAAGATCATGCGGCTGCAGAAAAGAAAGCCTCAGGTATGGCAATGGCCATGTTATCTCATTACCCAGACAAGGCTAAACTTGTCCGTGCTATGACTGATTTAGCTATTGAAGAACTTATTCATTTCAAACAAGTATTAAAGTTACTTGTGGCTCGCGATGTTACTTTAGGTCAAGATAAAAAAGACCCTTACATTACTCAGATCCGTGCTTTATTTCGTAACGGAACCAGCTTTTTCTTAATGGATAGACTGCTTGTTGCAGCGGTTATTGAAGCCCGTGGTTATGAAAAGTTCTGGTTGGTTTCACAAGCATTGCCTGAAGGTAAAGACAAAGATCTTTATGAAGCGATTGCTAAATCAGAAGAAAAACATAAAAACTTATTTGTTGAGCTTGCATATGAGTATTGCGATAAAGCAGAAGTTGATCAGCGTTTAGAAGAAATTTTAATTGCTGAAGCTGAAATATGTGCGGGTCTTCCAATTCGCGCAGTACTTCACTAGCAGCTATAACTCTTATTGGTGTATTACATCATTAATACATCTAAAGTGCTCATTGACTAACGTCGATCATTTGAACAATGAGTGCTTTAGTTTTTTATTTTCGCTATACATTTGAGATTGAGTAACTCTACTTCTCCCTGAATTATTTCCTATACTTCTCAAATATTACTCTACTGTATTCCCCTTATTTTGGTCAAAATAACCATATAATTGTATTTGTATCACTTGAATATTTCTTCATTTATTCAACCCTTTGTATTTATTGGTAAATATTGTTGGCACTTTCGTTGCTTCTATATTTTTACAGTGTTACTCATTTGTAAATAAGTAATCATAAAACTTAAAAGAACAAGGAAAGCAAAATGACCGTTACCCTAAAAGATAGACCTCTTGAAACTGTACGCAGTGAAGTGATTGACCAATTGATCATGAACTATAGTCATGGTGAATTATCTTATGAGGCTTTTGAACGTCGTTTAGACCAAGCCATGGAATTGGTTAATCATCAAGACTTAGTCGATTTAACCACTGACTTACCCTTAGCTGTTGATAAAGCTTTTGTCGAAAGTAAAAAGCAAGATTTAGCCCCTAATTATGTTGGGGGGGAAACAGAAGAGCTGGATTACATGGTAAATATTTTTAGCGGCAGCACACGCGGAGGTATTTGGCGAGTAGCAAGAGAAACTCGCTATCTAAGCATCTTTAGTGGTACGGATATTGACTTTACTGATGCCCAATTTAGCCAAGAAGTTGTGCGTATTAAAATGTTTAGCTTATTTAGCGGCGATACGATTTATGTCCCTGAGAATGTCAATGTAATATCAAAAGCATTTTGTATCTTTGGTGGCATTGATAATATAGCGCCGAATCAATCAAGGTCTTCAAGCGCTAATCTAAATAGTTTCAATAAGCCTACTATTATAATTGAAGGACTCTGTATTTTTAGTGGTGTTAGTATTAAAGTAAAACGAAGTATGAAAGAGCGCTTTGTTGAGCTTGCTGATAGTTTGAAAAATATCTTTTCGTAATAAGTCCTAAATGTGTAAACACATTTCAGGACGAGACAACTGTTAAATTGAAAAAGGCGCTACTTTTAGTAGGGCCTTTTACATTTTTTCTAACATAGCGCTGACTTTATTGGTGGTATTTAAATTTCGACCTGAAGCTGATTGCTCTAGACAAGCTTCTATATTAGCAACAAGTTTAGATCGGCCAATACCATGCGGAGCATGTAAATAAAACACCTTGCCTTTTATATAGTAACCTTCTGATTCAGCTTGATATTTGTTCACTTTTTCTTGGTTTAACTCAATAGTATTGTGACAAAAATAAAAGTGTACGAACTTACCTTCGAATGTTTGATAGGGGTTATTTGCCATAGCAGTACAAAATTCAGTTTCATTCAAAATAAAGAGTTCAGGCGAAAAACCAAAGTTGTCTAATACTAATTTATGAATAACATCGGCTGGATTACTTGGACTGTTTAAAACGACATTACCACTTTGAATATAAGATGCTACCTCTTCAAATGCAGCTTCCTCTAACAGCGGAACAAGCTCTTTCATTGGTAATAAGTTTTTACCTCCAACATTAATCCCTCTAAAAAATATTATATGTTTTTCCATGTCAGTACCTTAAGTGTTTATGAGTGCTCCTAATTATGAGCACTCTTATCTATGGATGAAACCTACATTATTACTATCCCTAACATACCTTAAAGTATTTAATTTTAATATCGTACTTATCTTTAGCATAATTATTTATTGGATTTTTTAAGCAATTTTTGAATAAGTAAGGTTATCGAGCCGGCGATTAATCCCCATAAAACAGAGCTGATATTCCATAGTGACAAGTTTGATGCTGTGACGAGAAAAGTAATTATTGCCGCTTCAGACATTTTATCGTCATAGAGCGCTTGTTGAATACTACTAGTGATAGTGGTAAATAAAGCCATACCCGCTAACGAGTAAATTAATGCATTGGGTAATGAGGCGAAAGCTTGCATCAGATATCCAGCAGAAATGGCCATTAATATATAAAAGCCACCACCAGAGATTGCAGCCCAATAACGTTTTTTAGGATCTTTATCCACGTCTTCAGTCATACATATAGCTGCTGTTATTGCCGCTAGATTTATTGCATAAGCACCAAAGGGAGCAGCAAGCATATTCACAAAACCAGTAACAGATAATATCGATGATACCGGGGCTTTATAATTATGGGCTTTTAAGACCGCAATACCGGGCAAATTTTGTGCTGCCATCGTGACAAGGAATAAGGGAATGCCAATACCTAGTATTGCGGAAAGGTTAAATTCAGGCGAAACATAGGAAAACTCACTTAGCTGCCAAGAAAATGCGGTAAACGTCATTAACTCAAGTTGCCACGCGAACACTACACTAATGATCAACACGAATAACATGGTGAATTTTGGCATCAACTGCCTACAAATCAAATAGCTAAATAACATGACGATCACCAGTAGTGGCGCCTCATTCATTTGATTAAAAACATCAATGCCAAAATTAACCAAAATCCCACCCAGCATCGCAGAAGCAAGTTGAAAGGGGAGTTTATTGATTAATTTTTCAAACCAACCGGTAATACCGCATAAGAAAATTAGCAATGCTGAGAACATGAAGCCAGCTATCGCTTCGTTGAGGTTAAAATTTTGAGTGTTTGCAATAAGTAATGCTGCGCCTGGTGTTGACCAAGCTATGAGTATTGGCACACGGTAATAATAGGAGAGGGCAATCGACGTTATGCCCATTGATAATCCTAACGTTAATATCCAACTTGATGCGAGACCTGCATCACCGCCTAAGTTAATAACTGTTTGATAGATCAAAGCGACGGAGCTAGCAAAACCAATAACAACGGCAACCAATCCAGCAACAGTTGCGCTTATTATACGATTGACTAACATACCTATTTCCCTCATAATGATTTTAATGTGCGCTATAGCGCACAATATACCACTATGCGTTATAGCGCACAAGGGAAGTAATGAGTCTACATTTCAACAATGCCATAGGTAGTCAACTAAAACTGGCGAGAGCCAACAAAGGTTGGAGTCTTGATGTTGCGAGTAAGAATACTGGTGTTTCAAAGGCAATGTTAGGGCAAATAGAAAGAGGTGAGTCAAGCCCAACTGTTGCGCGTTTATGGGATATAGCCACGGGTTTTCATTTACCGTTAAGCTATTTTTTCCTAGCGATAGAGGACGATGACGTATCTAAAAATATGTTAAATAGTGAGGCAGGTATATCTATCTCTACTTTATTTCCCTTCGATGTAGAAACAAAAAGTGAGGTTTTTTCCCTAAGCTTAGCGCCATTGCACCAGCAAATCTCTGCTCCTCATAATGATGGAGTGATAGAGCATATTTTGGTAATAGAAGGCGATATGGAATATCTTCTAAATGGACAGTGGCACCCATTAAGTAAAGGTGACGTGGTAAAATTTAATGCAAATCAAAAGCATGGTTATCGCAATGTCTCAGAAAATCAGGCTGTATTTCATAATATTATTTATTATACAAATGAAGATAAAACAACTAGATAAGTGAAAGTCATCATTAATATACGCTTCTTTTAGTATCAGAAATCAGTAACTAATAACAACTTTTCCGTGCACATTGCTGACGTTAGCTGTTGGTTATTCTTTAGGTCAACTGATAGCGAATAGCTGCCGTTCATACTTCATGTTTTTGCATATTAACTATGAGTGTATTTAATATTTAGATTGTAACTGCCTATTTTCATCAATGTTAAACTTGGTTATTATATCCCCATCACTCATAGTTGGAGTTAACGCCATAATGAACATCTAATACCTGTAATCTAATTTTTAATTTTGGAACTACAGGGTTAGTGGGCGTGCTCAAACCTTCTTTTTGTACAAATTTGATTTTTAATCAAATGCTTCTCTGAATATTTTGCATCAACACTTTCCTGCTTTAAACAGGAGGCCGTTCATGCCTGCATTACAAGTAAATAAACTCTCTTATCAACTAGACAATGGCGTAAAGCTATTTGAAAATATTTCATTCACACTTCCCCAAGGAGTAACAGGTCTAGTTGGGCGAAATGGTGTAGGAAAGTCAATATTAGCGTCATTATTGGCTAAAGACATTAAGCCTACATATGGCACTGTTTCTTCAGATATGTCAGTGCATAATTTTAATCAAAATAATTCAACGTTATTTAGAGAGGATGAAACCATTTCATCTTTTTTAGGTATAGATAAGCAAATAGCGGCACTTAACCGTATATATCAAGGAATCTGCGAGGTGTCTGACTTTGAGTTATTAGCTGATAACTGGCAAGTGAAAGGTAATGCGCTAAAAATTCTCGAAAGTTTACGCTTACCACTAAACCTTGAACTATCGTGTGTTTCTCTAAGTGGTGGAGAAAGAACAAAACTAAGTCTGTGGAAGCTCTTTCAATCTGGTGCACAGCTTTTAATTTTGGATGAGCCGAGCAATCACTTAGATAAGCAAGGAAAGCAGTGGTTAGTAAAACAAATGAAAAACTTCACGGGTGATGTGTTAGTAGTAAGTCATGATCGTGAACTATTACAGGAAGTTGATGCTATTTATGAGTTATCCTCACTTGGTCTTTCATTTTTTCAGGGGGCTTATAGTGAATATTTATCTATGAAGCAAACGAATGAAGAAGCACTAGAAAGGAAGCTCTCTAATCTGAATAAGCAGAAAAAAAATGTACTTAGTCAAGCACAAAAAAGTAAGGAAAAAGCTCAAAAAAGAGTTTCGCAAGGAAAAGAATTAAGGAAAAGTGGTAGCCAAGCTAAGGTTTTATTGGGTTGTAAGAAAAATAGGGCAGAAGGATCCATTTCTAGCAAAGTAGCTAAAACTAGGGCGATGGTGCTAAATATTGGCAGCAAACAAGACGATCTATTAAAAGAAAAAGAGCTGTCTCTTATACACATCTGACGCTGCCGACGAAGAGGATAGTGTAGAT
>CAJXRC010000083.1 GCA_913058405.1 uncultured Colwellia sp.
TTTTAAGGGAATAACCCTTAATAAAAAAATGCGTCTTGATTATGAATCGCTCAGATTTCCTGAAACGAGCATTTTCAAGTGGAGCGGGTATACATAAGTACAAACCAGTAAAGCATTCAGAATTTAAAGGGTAAAAAAAATGACAAGTAAACCTATTGTATTAAGTGGCTGTCAGCCGTCAGGCGAGTTAACTATTGGTAATTATTTAGGCGCATTAAAACAATGGGTTAACATGCAATCAACACACGAATGTTATTACATGTTGGTAGATCAGCATGCTATTACCGTTCGCCCTAAGGCCGAAGATTTACGCAATGCGACTTTAGATGGTTTGGCCCTCTACTTGGCTTGTGGAGTTGATCCTGAGCAAAGTACTATCTTTATTCAGTCGCATGTTCCTGCACACGCACAATTGAGCTGGGTGCTAAATTGTTATACTCAAATGGGCGAGTTAAATCGCATGACTCAATACAAGGATAAGTCGCAAAAATCTGAAGCTAATATGAATTCAGGTTTATTCACTTATCCAGTATTGATGGCTGCTGATATTCTGCTTTATGGTGCTGATCGTGTACCGGTAGGTGATGATCAAAAGCAACATTTAGAACTAGCAAGAGATATTGCTACACGCTTTAATAATCTTTATGGCGATATTTTCACAGTACCTGATCCGTTCATTCCTGAGCACGGTGCTCGTGTAATGAGTTTGCTTGAACCAACTAAAAAAATGTCTAAATCAGATACAAACCCAGGCAACTTTATTGGCTTGTTAGAAGACCCTAAAAAAGTTGCTAAAAAAATCAAGCGCGCAGTAACTGACTCTGATGAACAAGCCCGTATATATTACAATCTTGAAGAAAAACCGGGTGTGTCTAACTTATTGTCATTATTATCTTGTGCCACAGGTAAAAGTGTTGATGAATTAGTGCCGGCGTATGAAGATAAAATGTATGGTCACTTAAAAGGTGATGTTGCAGATGCTGTAGTAGCCTTGTTAGAGCCAATTCAAGCTAAGTTTCATCAATACCGTGCAGACACAGAGTTCTTAGAGCAAGTAATGCGTAATGGTGCTGAAAAAGCGTCTGCTAGAGCGGATAAGGTACTTGCTTTGGTATACGAAGCGGTAGGTTTTATACCTCGACCGTAACACTGAGCTACCCAGTTAATTATTAAAACAAAAAAAGCTTATTTTCATAAAGAAAATAAGCTTTTTTATTAGCTTTATATAAGCGATGTACTATTTGATATTAGTCTTCTTCTAATGCCGCTTTACTGGCTTGTTCAAACAAGTCATTACTTTGTTTAACAAAATCGTCAACACTATTGCTGGGTGCTATTAAAAAGACAGGTGCCATTATGGTGGCATTATAATTAGGGTGTGGATTAAACTCTCGCTTTTTACTGTATTGTAATAAATAGGTGCCGCCGAATAGTAATGCAGTAATGCTGATTGCTACGATAGCTCTACGTTTGGCACTCATATGGAATCCAATATAACTATTTAGCCAAAATAAGCTAAAAGCCAATAAAATTGGTAGCAACGCAGTTAATAAACCTAAAGCAGAGTTACTAGCCGAATTAAAGGCAACAATCTCTTCTAGTAAATCACTGAACCACATCAGTATGAAAAAGACAAAGCTAATACCAAACTGAGCTAATATCCTCGGTTCATTCTTAGTGAGGTGAGATACCAAAGCAACGCCAGCAGGCCATAGAGAAAATAATAAGCTCATACTAAAAGCGCTAACAAATAACTGACTTATATTCGTTTCTACTTGTTGGTTTAAATAGGAAATATTACCGGCTATTAGCATAAACAAAGCAAGGCTAATAAAGACAGCAATAGGATGTCGGATTAAATCAATAAGGGACTCAAACGGGCTGAGCGCAATAGTCTCAGATACCTGATGATCACTAAACAGTACTCTTAATTGGCTTTTCCCTAAAATGATGACATCGCCGTCATTAATCACCTGTTGATGAGCATCTTGCCGTTTGTCTTGCTTGTTCTCTAATAAGGTCCCATTAACTGAGTTGTTGTCATTAAGGTACCAAATACCTTGAGAATACTTTAACGAGAGATGCTCCGGACAAATATGCGGGTCAGTTAAAATAATATCATTCTGGTAGTTTCGACCAATAGACACTTTATTTCGGCTTAGTTTATGACGGTGTATGAGTTTATGGTTTCGGCTGATTTCTTCAATAATTATCTCACCTTGCTCAAGTGATAAATCATCGTTTTTAATCTGTTTCGTTAGCTCTATTTCTGTAGTGTAATCTTCAGTACATTGAGTTACTTCCATGACACAGCCTCCATAAATTTACTGGTAAATGCCATAGCATTTTCTTGGCTGACTCCCGCAATAGTAAAGTGACTCACTAACGCTTGTTGATTCTTATCGACACTAGCCCCTAAATACAAAACATCAAATAATCCAGAGAAATCTTTGTAAGCACGAGTACAGAATACGCTCTTGTTATTTATAGCTTTACCTGTGTTAGCTGTACTTGAAGGCGCAACTAAATCATGATGACATTGATACTCACTGACATCGTTTTTTCCTGCTCTGTTACCGGCACCTGCTCGGGCAATCTGTTGCTGGTATAAGTGATAAAACTTATTATCACTTAAGTTTTTTGCCTGCATATAGCGAAATTCAATTTCGACACTGCCAGTAAAAAAGTGCGATGAGAGGTAAGTGTTTTCATCGAGCGAGCAATTTGCAATGGCTGCTAAAATAAGTGCATCGGTTTTATCTGCATTGGAGTCACCCCAACAGCGAATAAAAGGGACTTCGATAATGGGTATCATTGCTTTACCTGCCAGCTCTTTGCTTTGCCAAGTATTATTAAGCAACGCCTTCATTAGCTTGTTTTGGTTAGCTAATAACTGCTCAGCCATTTGTTGTTTAATATCAGTAGGGGCTTGTTTATTGTAATTATTAAAAAGCTTCACCAATTTATCATGAGGTACTAAAAAGCCAATTTGGTTACCTGATGTAGCGACATTAATACCCACTACCTTTTCAGACTTGTTTACTACAGGCCCGCCACTCATGCCTGAGTTTATAGAGCCGGTGAAGTGGATACGTTCATTAAATGATTCTTTTTTTAAACCGTTATAAGTGCCTGGTACCACAATCATACCTAGATCATGAGGGTTGCCTAAGGCAAAAAGCTTTTCACCCTTACTAGGTTTTTGATCAGAAAGCTGGAAATATGGCATTTCACCTTCCACTTGACGTTTTACTAATGCCAGATCATTAATAACGTCAACACTAACCAACTCCACCTCAGCCATTTTTCCTTGGTGATCTAAGTACTCAATGCGATATTTTTCGGGATGACGAGCATAGCTAGATATTACATGATAGTTGGTTGCAATAATGCCATCATTGCTGATTTGAAAACCTGAACCAATAGAGGATTTCTCTCCACTGGCTTTATCAATTAATTTAATTTGGTAAAGAGAGGGAGTGAGTTGTGCAAATATTTCTTCAGCTTGTTCCGAGGCAAAAGTAGTAGAACTTAATAGTATAAAAACTAAGGTAAAAAAAGCTTTCATTCATTTTCCTGTTGATAACCTATCTAACCATTGTGACACTAAATTTGTATTTGTCACCTTATCAATGACATAAATCTGCTTGCTTGATTTATGTCATTGTTTCCCATGTTGAAGCCGCGTATGATTTTTCTTCTGTATATGCCAATGATGCTTCAAGATGCAAGCTTAGTAGATCGGCTATAATTCCCTAATCAGTTTTAATAAGGAGGTTTGTGTGAAAAAAGTTATCTGTATTGTTGGTGCATTAGCACTGAACAGTTTTACCCCCCAAGCACTTGCTAGCAAAGAACTTTGCCTTGCTAGCAATAATGATTGTACTTTTGTTTTACTTAGCGAAAAGAAAAGTGAAGTAATGACAGAAATAGTCAATGAGACAACAAGTGAGGGGGTAAATACTCATCATAATGGCAAAGTGACTCAGGGCTCTTCATACACAGAAGAAAATGAGATGCTATCACTGGTAAATGAAGAGAGAGCAAAACAACGCTTATCTCCTTTTTCTACCTTTAAAATCACTAATAGTCTTATTGCATTGGATAGCAAGCAAATAGCTAACGCACAACAAGTGTTAACGTTTGATAAAGATAAGTATCCGGTAAAAGCTTGGTGGCCATCGGTATGGAAACTTCCAGAGTATGACCTTACCACGGCATTTAAGTTTTCTATGGTGCCCATTTTTCGACAATTAGCAACGGATATAGGTCAAGATGAAATGCAGTCTTATGTCTCAAAATTCAATTATGGAAACCAAAATATTTCCTCGGGACTAGATGACTTTTGGTTAAATGGTAGTATGAAAATATCTGCATTAGAGCAAGTACGTTTTTTACAAAAAATGCATCGCGGACAATTAGGTGTTAGTCAGCACAGTATTGATACCCTAAAAAAAGTTATGTTAGTTGAAAAAAGTGCTAATTATTTACTCTATGCCAAAACAGGAGCAGGCAAAGCAAATAACAATGATAAAAGCAGTAAGGCCATGTTAGGTTGGTATGTTGGCTTTGTTGAAAATGATAAAGGTGTGCATTATTTTGCTTTCAATTTTACCCGTGGTAGTTATGCCGAAATGAAAGCTTCTCGCGTTGAAATTGCTAGAAATCATTTGAAAAAAGCCGGCGTTATTTAATATTATTTAACCGTCAATTTCTGCTTGTTTGACCTAGCGCAACTAAGCGAGTTTTAAGGTGCGACACTTTGTCGCACATTGCCCAATTCCATTTGTTTCCAAATGTAATCACTAACAGAATAGCGTTATACCAATTCAATTAACTGAATTTATTCCAATATTACTGTAAGTGAAAATCACATGAATTTTACTCTGAAACCTCTTGCTCTCGCTGTTAACCTCGTTATCTTAGGTAGCAGTGCTATGACGCTACCCGCTTTAGCCAATAATACTCAAGGCACGATTGAAGATATTGAAGTCATCACTATCTCAAATCAGCGTCATAATTCTCTCGTAGACAATCAAAGTTACGCGCAAGGTAAAACGACTGAAGCTGATTTAGCCAATTGGCTAGCTTCTGTTCCCGGCGCGAACATTAACAGTAATGGTCCAATTACCGGCATAGCTCAGTACCGTGGTTTATTTGGTGACAGAGTTGCAACTTCACTTGATGGTCATCCTATTATTGGTGCTGGTCCTAATGCAATGGACACACCGTTAAGTTACTCAACGCCACTTATTGTTGATTCAATGACGGTATATCGCGGTATTGCCCCAGTTTCTGCGGGCATGAGTACAATTGGTGGTGCTATTGATATTTCAATGCGTAAAGCAGAAGTAATGAATTCACAAAAAGTACAAGTTACGGGTGATTTGCAAGCAGGTTATCGCAGCAATAATAGTGCGAGTACACTTTCAGGTGTGACCAATATCGCTACAGGTGATGTTGCGGTATTACTTTATGGTAATACTCAAGCCGGCGATAGTATGGAAAGTGGTGACGGAACGGTTATTGCGCCTACTGATTTTGATAAAACTCAAGCAGGTTTTGATGTAAGACATGCGACTGAAAATAATACTGTGGGTTTGAGTTACCATTATACAAAAACGACTGACTCAGGCACGCCAGCGCTACCAATGGATATTGAGTATATAGAAAGTAGCCGAATTAATTTAGATGGTGATTTTCAATTAGGACAATGGCAGGGCGAATGGTCAGTAGGCTATTTAGATGCTGATCATGGTATGACTAACTTTTTAATGCGTGCTCACGATCCAATGAAAAAACGTCGTAACACAGCACTTGCTGATACGACAGATTTTAAGTTTGTACTAAATCGTGAGTTCAGCTTTGGTGAATTGAGTTTTGGGGTTGATGGCTATCTTGCAACGCACGACTCAGTTATTACCAATCCAACGAATGCTATGTTCGAAGTGGTTAACTTTAACAATGTTCAAGATGACCGTTTTGGCTTTTTTACTGAATGGCAGAATCAATATGGACAAACTACTGTTCAGTTAGGCGTTAGAGTAAAACATGCTATATCAAATGCTGATGAAGTAAGCGGCAATATGGCAATGAATATGGCTGACATGAACATGGACTCAGGAATGGGCGATATGGACTCAGGCATGGGTGGCATGGGCTCAGTCATGATGCCAAGCATGGGAAGTTTGTTAAGTGATCTTGAAGGTGACTTTAATAATGCAGACCGCAAAGTTTCAGACACTAATGTAGATATTGCTTTAAGCACACAAACTCAGCTCAGTGAAGCTTTATCACTATATGTTGGGGTGGGCGTGAAAAACCGTGCACCATCATATCAAGAGCGTTATTTATGGACGCCAATGGAATCTACCGGTGGTTTAGCAGATGGTCATACTTACATTGGTGATATCGACCTTAAATCAGAAACAGCGTATCAAGGTGACCTTGGTTTAACCTGGCAATCAAGTGACTTTATGATTGCACCACATGTGTTTTATCAAAATATTGATAATTACATTCAAGGCACACCACTGGATATGGACGATGCATCAGCTAAAATGATGGCATCAATGATGGCTAAAGATGACAACCCACTTAAATTTAGTAATGTTGATGCTAAATTATATGGCGCAGATGTTAATTGGTATTACAATCTCACAGACAACTTCCAGTTATCTGGAATCGCCAGTTATGTTAGAGGTGAACGTCGTGATATTGATGATAACTTATACCGCATTGCACCACTCAATGGTCAAGTAAGCGTTAGTTACCATGACGAAAACGTCATCACCAACTTAACGTTAGTTGCTGTTTCGGCACAAGATGATGTTTCTGCAACGAATACCGAGCAGGCAACCTCTGGTTATGGTTTAGTTAATATTGATGTTGAGTATTTTGTTACGGCTGATTTCACCCTACGTGGAGGTGTTGATAACCTACTTGATAGAGAATATCAAAATCACTTAGGTGGCTATAATCGAGTTAAAGAAGTTGCTACGCCAGTAATGAATCGATTACCAAGTGAAGGTTTGAGCGCGTGGGTAGAAGCGACATACTCTTTTTAATGACGCATTATTGAGCAAATAATTAGCTAAAAAAGTTTGACCAATATTAATTACAAAAGCCCTTACGTTTAAACGTAATGGCTTTTTTTCTATCGAGTAGTGTGTGAAATACTTCACTAAAACTAGCGCTTATCAACCAATAATGCCATGGCTTACTTGTCATAGTGTTTTTCTTTAGTGAAACATGAGCTTTATCCTGCTCTACCTGAATCTGTTCTAAGATAGCTTTTTGTTTCTGTATCTCCCGTCGTTCACTCGCCTCATTGGCACATTTAGCAAACTGTTTCCTTTTTTCAGCATTCATCTGAGATAAAATGCTGACTACATTGTTTGACGTTTTACCTTTAATTTTTTGCTTGGGTTTTGGTGTGCTACACATAAGTTCACCTGCGATAAAAAATTGAATTGATACTATAGAGGAACCTAATACGGAGATTTATATTTCATCCATTAGCTTGGGTATGTGATGAATAAATCTTATTAATAGTGAGGGCTACTATCGAAAGTGATTTTTGAGTTAAGATACTTTTTGTTTATAATGAAAAATCAACATCATTGGTTAATAAAAAAGGCGATCTAATGCAACGAAGACGATTTATTCAGAGTGTGGGCATAGCGCTTTCTATGAGTTCATTACAGGCTTATTCTAGCGTTATAAAAAAGGTATCAGCACCGAAAGAGAAAAGATTATATATCGATGGTTTATCTTTTGTTCCTGCTGATCTTAACGATATTAAAGCTGCTGGAATGGATGCATTTATTGCCGATATTTCCGCTATTGAGGAGATAAAACGTCCCGATGGCAGTATGAACTATAAACGTACATATAAAGCCTGTATGAAAAGTATCAAGGAAAAAAGTGCACAGTTAGCAGCTGCCCCAGATACTTGTATGATCGCAACTTCGGGACGAGATGTGGCGGTTGCCAAAAATAATAATCGATGTGCAGTATTTTTACAAATTCAAGGTGCTGATTGTGTAGAAGGCGGCTTGCACCAGGTCGATGATTTCTATGAATTAGGTTTAAGAGTTCTGCAATTAACGCATCATTATGACAACTTATTTGCGGGAGGAGCTTTAAGTCTCGGCAATGCAGGGCTATCAACGGATGGCTTACAGTTAATTGATAAACTAGAAGCAAAAAATATGTTGATTGATTTATCGCATTCTAGTGTCAAAAGCGCGGAACAAACGCTTGCTAGAGCAAAAGGACCTGTTGTTCAAACACACGGTGCAGCACGCGCTATTATAGATAATTCACGCTGTACACCGGACCATGTCATTAAAGGTATTGCTGATAGTGGTGGTGTGTTTGGGGTTTTCATGATGTCTTGGTGGTTAACTAATGAAAAAATACCGAGACCAGAGCACTATATAAATCATTTAAAACATATAAAAAATATTGCAGGAGCTGAAGCGGTAGCTATAGCCAATGATTATCCATTAAGAGGCCATGAAAAAGCGTTACTTTCAGGAAATAATAATAAAGTCGCTATTCAAGGATATGAGCAATGGTGGCACAGTATTGGAAAAACAGGTGTATTAGGTTTTGAACAACCAGTGAACCATATTGTTATTCCTGAATTAAATCATATAAAAAGAATGAGAAGCCTTGAATATTTATTAAGTAAGGCTAATTTTACCCCTGTTGAAATTGATAAAGTGATGGGTGAAAACTGGCAGAGAGTTCTAAACGATGTTCTTATTTAAACAGAGTAATGTTTGAGTAACGAATTTATTGACTCGTTGAGGTCCATATGGATTCTATTAAATGTGAAAAGTACTTATTAGCGAAGCCTGAGGCCATATTGGATTACCCTTTTGGTGTGGACATTAAAGTATTTAAAGTAAAAAACAAAATGTTTGCGACGCTAGCCATCGGAAAAATGGGTAATAGTGATTCTTCTGAAAAGGGGGATTGGTGGATGAATTTGAAATGCGATCCTGATGAAGCGGTTATGCTACGTGATATATTTCCATCGGTAATTCCTGGTTATCATATGAGCAAGCGCTTATGGAATACAATTATCCTCGATGGCTCAATTCCCCAAGGTGAAATTGAGCGAATGATCGATAATTCATTTAAGTTAGTGGTGAGTAAAATGACCAAGAAAGATCAGGCTTCAATCTTGGTGCACTTGTAACTTAGCGTTATAAAGTTATCACTTTTGTTGAATAGACTTACCTAATTCATATCAATTTAGGTAAATTAATGGTGATGGACTCTGTTTTTATTTCTTTATTACTTAAGAATAATTTAATGGTTTTAGTCACTTCAGGCGAGACCATAAATAGGTTATGTCCAGCATTTTTGATTGTTACATGAGTTAACTTAGATAAACCTTTAGTCGCTATTGTTTGCGATGTCATATAAGTTCTTCCATCTAATGTTCCAGTCAATAAAAGGGTAGGTATATCACTAACGGGATCTTCGCGAAAATTATCCCCTAGGTCTAAACCTTTTACTGCTTTATTTAAATGCGGCATTGGAAAATTAAGGGCTAAACCTAATAATGAGGTTTTTGCTTGTTCGTTTACTAATGCCAATCTTTCTTCGGTAATACCCGAGGCAATGTCCATAGCAAATGACATGGCATCAAATGAAATTGGACTGTTAGTAAAATAACCGCGTTTTAAAAACTCTACCAGAACCTCATCACTGCCTTGATCTAATGTTTTATACAGCATCAATAAATGTTTTAGGCCGCGTTGAGGGTCTGCAATCATTGAAGAGGCGATGATTTGTAAGTGTACTTTTTGAAATAACATTTCAATGTTAGAACCATCTCTTTGAGGAATGCTCATTGGCATTGGGTTTCTCTCTAATTTTTTGTGTACGTTGTGCATTAATGTCACAATGTCTGAGTAGGCACTCTTTGCTTCAGGTTGGGTGTTTATGGCTTGTTGTAGTCGTGCAAAATAGGCATCAGTTTCTGCAGGTAATTTCACCGTTTGATTCAACCCTTCCGCACTGGCAATAACGACTTTATCAATACTTCCGTTTAACTCTTTCATTGCCGAAAAAGCAAGGTGGCTCCCGTAAGATATGCCCCATAGGGACACCTTTTCCGCTTTTAGGTGTTTTCTTAAGTCTTCTATATCTAATGCGCTTTGTGTTGTTGTATAACCTAAAATATCAACACCTTCTTTCTGCCAAAAGTCGACACATTCACTGGCTGCTTTTTGATATAACTGAGTTACGCTATTATTAGTCAACTTAATTGTTAGCGGTAAAGTCTGGGATGAAACACACTTAGGTGCAGTTTTAGATGAACCCGTACCTCTTTGGTCCAATGCTATTACATCGCCAAACTCTCGTAATGCCATAAATAATGGAAAACGAAACTTTGGATATTTAGCGGTATCAATGCCTGAGCCACCAGGGCCTCCTGATAAATAAATTATAGGTGAACCTTTATTTTCTCCTGTTGCTGGAAAGCGAACATATTTGACGGGAATTAAGCGGCTGTTAGTTTTATTTCTATTTTCAGGTACTTCAATATAACCTTCAAAAGCATTGACTGTTTTATTATCCATTGTGGTGAATATGATTGCTTTTTCATTAGCAAATATTTGCTCACTTTTATTATGCGCTAACGTCTGATTCGAAATAAACAGTGTTAATATTATTAATGATTTTTGTATGGTGCTCTTTAATTGCTGATGTGGCATGTGAATTGTCCTTACGACTGCGGGTAATTAAGTGCACTCATTTAAACGTACTGTAGATTACGACGCATGTGCTATTCTTTTAAAGCTACTGATTTTATGGGTTAAAGTGACGAAAGGTATGAAGGAATCGATGAACGGTGACAGGAAAAAATATGAATAAAAGCTTATACATTGCTTGCATTATTTTTATATTGAATTGTGTAGTTCAATCGTATGCTTTTGCTCAAGCAACTATTTCAATTGACAATCAATCAGTTGTTTTTTGTCCGGCAAAACCAGCACAAAAAATGCCTCCAACGTTTACCGAAAAAGAATGTCAGCAAGGTCTTTTATTGGATATCGATCCACAAAATGTGGAATTATGGTTGAAAGCTAATCTAACGGTGACCGACGCTTATTTAAAAAGGAAACAACCCTCAGCCATCTTTGTTTTTGCTAAAATGTCGAGTGAAGTTTTTTTAAATGGAGAACAATTAGGCAGTAATGGTACGCCTAATTATTTAGAGGAAGAAGAGTTTTCAGGTGATATGGATGCTAAGTTTTATATACCACCAAGGTTATTAAAACGGGGAGCGAATGAAGTTATTATTCATGCTTCAAGTCATCATGGCTTTCTGACCCTTTCAAGGCCAATTCATTTCATCGGTATTTCAGAATATGGACAAACGAGTGAATTTTTTAAACGCGATCTACTTATTTTACTTAGTTTATTAGGCGCTATGTTACTTGGCTGTACCTATTTGATAACGTTGGTGTTCAGCGCAGAAGATAAAGAAACACCCGTGCTCATACTGTTGATGTTGGCGGCAGCCAGTGGGCAGTTATTTACAGAAGTTAGCCGAGTTATTTTTAACTATAGTTACCCGTTACATGATATTCGCTTAATCGCTATTGTTGTTTTGTCATTAATTTTTGGCTTCAGTCTCCTATTATTCACACTTAAAAAGTTTGCTCGAGAACAAAGGAATTATTGGCTAATGTTAGTCATACCTCTGACGTTATTGCTATCGTTTATGACACCAGGCTTTGATGGTAAGTCAGTCATCGCTATATTAGTTCCGGCATTATTTAGTGTAGTTATAAGTGGCTTGAGTTGCTGGAAAATAAGATCACGGGAATCAATCTCATATTTTGTTGCCTATAATGTTTTTTGCTTAACTATAGTGTTTACCTTTGGAAAGTTTAATTCCATGTATTTTTATTACATTGTCACGGGCATGATGACTTTTCTTGTGATTAAAATGGTTCATCAATCGGTTAAAGATAAAAAGCAAAGGAAAGAAGAAGAGCAGCAATTGCTCAAGTTACAATTGAAGGTCGATCAGTTAGCACAACAAAAATTACCAACGACACTTCAGCTTAGCAGTGCGGGTAAAATTGAAATAATTCCAGTTAATGACGTGGCTTATTGCAAAGCAGCAGGCGATTATGTGGAAATTTTCCTTACGAATCAAAGCCAGTCATTATTTAGCGGTACGTTAAAAAGCATAGAAGAAAAACTTCCATCAACCTTCTTAAAAGTACATCGTTCTTATATCGTTAATTTGGATGAGGTTATGTCAGTCACGTCATCCAAGAATGGTGCGACGAGTAGTGGAATACTCGCATTGAAAAATGGGGATGAAATTCCTGTGAGTCGTCGTATATTACCGCATGTAAGAGGTGTGATTAAAGGAAGTGTAGCCCTTGCTTAATTTTCTTTGTGGTTATAATTTTTTGACTAGTAAAGTGAAATAAATTAATGGGCGCTTAAGGAATACTATTGTTATCAATAATTCTTTTCAGTTAGTGGTGAGTAAAATGACCAAGAAAGATCAGTAATCGATTATGCGATATGTATAGTTTTTAGTGAGCTTTACTCTCCTAAGTTTTATTTGCCTCAATCTCTCTGAGGTGGAATTTCGATCCTTGTGATTATTTCAACAGTATTTATCGCTATGTAAATTATAGGTTGTTATTTATACATTGAGTGTCAGTTTATTTTACATTGTGAGTAAATAAGTTGTAATAATTCATCAATGCTCATACTAAGTCGTTGTTTGCGTTCTTGGTTCAATTTTTGCTTAAGTAGGAGGCTTTTATAGCTGTAGTGCTCTATAGCTAATTTTACCTTCTACAATGAGATGATTAATGTTAAACATATTTTCTAAGTTAATGAGTGTTTTTTTACTGATGTTAACAACAACAGCGTCAGCCGGTTATATAGACTTTACAGGGCAAAATGAGGGTGTTGCTGATGAGTTTATATTTACACAAGAAGGAGTCACTTTAACCATCAGTGCCTGGACAACAAATGTTAAATCAGATTCAGATCCAAGTTTAGATCAATTCGTAGTAACACCTTGGCAGCGTTTATTGGGATCATATGGTGTTTATAAAGGTAGTAGTGGTTTAGGTGTTATTTCAAGTGACACTGATGGATCTCATCTTGATGGCGGCGAATACACTAATTTAGATGATTTAGATGAAGGTTTGTTATTTGTATTTTCAGAACAAGTAAATTTCTGGGGGTTTGCTGCAGATTATCTTTCTAGTAACGATGATTTAAACTTGTCTATCGTCAATTTTTTAAGCCCTACGACAATTGAAACAACGGATATCTTTATTGATAGAGAAGCAGATAGTGATGGTTATGAAGGTTTTCCTATTTCATCTGTTCTTGGTTCCGCTTTCATGGTTTGGGTTGATGGTAATGACGATGATGTTCGCATTGCGGATACCTTTATTACTAAAGTCCCAGAGCCGAATATGCTCATACTATTTTCGCTAGTGCTTATTGGTTTAGCTGTTCGTCGTAAAATTTAATAATAATTTAGCTTGTTCTAAGTTTGTTAATGCAGAGCTAAGCTTTTCTATCTATTAACTTAATTGCTATCCAGTCTTGTTTATAGAAATAGCTAATTTCGAATAATAAATGGACCATCAACAATTAGTGGTTTTCAAAATAAAATGTTTACCACTAATCAGCGAAAGAAATAACTTAATGATGCTGTTAGTCAGCTGAATTACTTACGACAAAAACAAAAGTAAGAATAAAGCACAGTTAATATTTATCATTTATCATTTATCATTTATCATTTTGCATTTTTATTTTCAGATCGCGAAATATTTTCACTCCTTCTATCTCATCAATATGACAAAACCATTAAGTCACTGTAAAGTATGTAAATTATTTTTGGCACCCTTGTTGCAATACTCTCTGTAATAATTAATTTTATGCGGAGAGTTAACTCACTATGATAAATTTAGCGAGAAAAACAGCAGTTAAAAGTATTTTATTTGCCATAGGTATGGGTAGTGTAGGTCTACACGCACAACCCTTTACAGAGTGTCCAACAGAAGCTTTTTTAATACAGGACAAATTAGCCAATTTGTACGGTGTGCAATTAGCAACGGGGTTTTATGAAAAATCTTCGCCTGCTGATTGGAATCAACAAAAAATGAATGCGCTGGCGTTCAGCATACATGACCGTTATCTATACGCGTACAATTACTACTACGGCACTATTGTACGTATTGGTGCCGATTTTCAGGTCGAGCCTATCCCCTTATCTAATTTACCAAACAAAGGTTTTTATGTTGGTGACATTTCTGTTTTAGAAAATGCATATTACTTATATCGTCCAGGAGGGAGTTTTGGCTTGTTTCGCGTTTCACTAGATGCGAGCAGTGATGACTATTTACAAATGGTAAATATCGTTAGCGGAACAACCCTTAATCTCGCTATTTATGATTTGGCATTCCATCCTGATAATGGTTTTGCTTACGCAGTTGATCGCTGGGGTAATCTATGGAAAATTGATGTCCAAGCAGGTACCTCTGTGAAGCTTAGTAATGTAGGTGAATCGGGCACATTTGGTGCGGTTTATTTTGATGTTACGGGTAATTTATATATTAGCCGAAACAATGACGGTAATATTTTCAGAATAAATACTAATTGGGATTATCCTGTTGCTGAATTTTTTGCATACGGACCTTCATCTAGTAATAACGATGGCGCGCGTTGTGCCCTTGCCCCTATTGTTTCTCAAGACTCACCCACCACTGATTTTGGTGATGCTCCTGACTCTTATGGCTCTAGTATAAATAATAATGGCGCACGTCATGATGTAGGTGATGGCACTCTATTCTTAGGTGAAAACGTACTAACAGAACCTAATGCTTATGCAGATGATGGTTCTGGCATCGATGACAACGATGGCATTCAATTTGTGACGGGTGTTGAGGCGGGTAAAACAGCTATTGTAGACATTACCTCTTCAGCTGACGGCTTTGTGAATGCTTGGGTCGATGCTGACAAAGATGGTGAGTTTGATGCTGATGAACAAATTATCATCTCAGAGGCAGTGAATGCAGGTAGCAATGTTGTAGCTTACGACGTACCAACTTGGAGTGAAACAGGCTCAACTTGGGCACGGTTTAGATTAAGCTCTGAAGAATCTTTATCTCCTATTGGTGGTGTTTCTGATGGTGAAGTAGAAGATTACAAAATTGATATCGCCGAACAGAATGTCACAGCAATGCATTACCCATCTTCTAATACATGGGCTACCTTGGCCTTTGAAGATAATTGGCCGCTTGTGGGAGATTACGATATGAATGATTTGGTAGTGAACTATCGCCTTTCATCATACGACGTAGAGGGAACTTTAATGCGCGTTAAGATAGAAGGGCAGGTTGTTGCAATTGGAGCATCTTATCATAATGGCTTTGCATTTCGACTCCCTGGACTACTTCGTAGTGAAGTGGATACTAATCGTTTGATCTTTAAAATTAATGGTGTTGAGCAAAATATTTCACCGCTTGAAGAGGGTAAAGATGAAGCAATATTCATTATAGCGGATGACCTTTGGGATTTTGTTACCTCAGGTGAAACGTGCAAATATTATCGAACCGAAGAAGGTTGCGGGTCAAATATTCAAATGACCTTTTCAATAGAGATTCCTTTGGAAGCTAATGTAAACAAAGATAATGTTGCTAACTTCCCTTACGACCCTTTCATTTTTTCATCTGAAGGACAAGAAAGAAACTACGTATTTGGCGAAGCACCAGGCAGAAGGTTTGAGGTCCATCTTAAAAATCAAGCACCGACAGAAGCCTTTCAATCGAATTTTCTAGGTCGTGGTGATGATGCTTCAGATGCGGAAAATGGAGAGTATTTTATTAATGCTAACGGTATGCCATGGGCTATAAATATCCCATATGAGTGGGAACACCCGGTAGAGTACATGGATATTAAATATGCTTATCCGGACTTTCATAGCTTCGTAACTTCTTCAGGTGGGCTCAATGTCGATTGGTTTACTGTAGAAAAAAGTGACGCTAACAACGTATTTAAACAATAAGGAGAAGATCATGAAACTTACTAACATTGTTTTAATTTCTACGATAAATTTGTTAATAGTAGCGTGTGGAGGAGGCGGTGGTGAAAGTGAAACGTCGACTACTACGCCCCCAGTTTTATCAGCTCCTGATCCTGTTGTAGCTATAGTCGAAGAACCAGTTGAAGAAGTTGAGGTCGTCGAGATAGATCCCAATGCTACTTATGAAACAACCGCTGAGCTTGTTGTTGCTAGAGGATTTATTATCGATCAAGAGTATGAGCTGACTGTAAGTTATAAAAATGACAATAACCGGAGTGCTTACTTGTCAGTGTGCAGTGAGTTTACTGAAGGAAAGAGTGGTATTACTGTCAATTATAATAGTTGTTTGTTACGCACTTCTATCGAAGGTGATTACGCTGGCACGCTAAGAGTTGCAAACGATAAGAATCGATTGGTGATGGCCATATGGTACTTAGATGATACGAATAACCCTAGATATGAAGTATGGGAAAATGATAGCGATGCTAAGGAAAAAAGAAAGTTTGAGGTATATTAGTGAGGTGATAAACGCCAACCTCCAGTGTTGTAAAAATTGAAAGTGACTCAGCAGTTAATTTGCTTAGGAAGAACTAAATCATGTTAAGGGTTTAGTTCTTTTCATTTATATTGAAATATAAAATTTAAAATATAAAATATAAAATTTAAAATAGAAAATTTTCAAACGTTAATTAAATATCTTGATGGGGTTCCGTGAATATAAGTAATACCAATCCATCTAAAGAAGTGACCACTTAGAACGGCATTGGCGATATGAGA
>CAJXRC010000084.1 GCA_913058405.1 uncultured Colwellia sp.
GCTCGGAGATGTGTATAAGAGACAGGTACCGATAACAGATGAAATAGAATCAGCTTTTAAAGATTTGCTTAAACCTTCAATTTTACCATTTTCGTCTTGCAAGTTAGCACGCTCAGCAACACCCATTAAGGTACCTGCAGTATCGAAGATGTTAACGAATAAGAAAGTTACAATCACAGGAATTAAAGCCACTTCAAAGGCGCCAACAATATCTGCTTTCCAAAGAATAGGCTCAAGTGCTGAAAATTCAGGGATGGCGAGTAAACCTTTATAGGCAACAAAACCAGAAGGTGGAGCAAATGATTTAGCTGCTTCAGCGACAACAAAGAAGTCAGTTGGAAGTACCCAAGTCATTGCAAAGGCAATAAATGTTGTTACAGCGATACCAATTAATACAGCGCCAAAAACTTTACGGTAGCTTAAAATAGCGATCAATAAGAAGCTTAGAAAACCTAACGCCGGTGCTTCAGGGCCAAATTGACCAAAACCAAAGTGAGTCATATCGGCTAATGCAACAACATTATCAGGGTTAGCAACAACAATACCGGTGAAACGTAAGCCAATGAAACCGAGGAAGAGTCCAACACCAGCGGTCATAGCGAGTCGTAAACTCATGGGGATACTATCTAACATCCACTCCCTGAGTCGAGTAACACTCATTAAGACGAATATAACACCAGAAAGAAATACAGCACCTAAGGCTATTTGCCAACTGTAACCCATGGAGCCAACGACGGAGAAAGTGAAAAAGGCGTTTAAACCCATGCCAGGAGCAAGGCCTACAGGCCAGTTAGCGTACATACCCATTAAGATGGTTGCAATAGCAGCACCTAAACACGTTGCAAGAAATAACCCATCAAACGGCATACCTGTTTTAGACATGATTATTGGGTTTAAAAACATAATATACGACATAGTCACGAAGGTGGTAAGACCGGCCATGAGTTCAGTTTTTATCGTGGTATTATGCTGCGATAGTTTAAAAAGACGCTCTAAAAGGCCGGCGCCTTCAGTGTGCTCTTCAGCTTGATTTTCTTGAGATTTGCTAACCTGTTCCATAACTACAGTTCTCTAGTTGATTTATATTTAAGGTCGTTTATTTGTGTTTTTTTAAGTTTGACCTGCTTGTAATAATTTTAACACTTAACTTTGTCGTCGCTGCTCTATCAATAAAGCTGATAATGTCAGCGATTGTTAATTCATTGAAAGAGGCTGTATTGCATCTAACCTCAGTGAAGCTAATTTATTAATACATAAATACAAAGCAAAGTTAACAAGTAAAACACTTTGTCAATTCCATATAGTGAAACCCGGGTAGCGTTTAAGATATTTGCAATATCTTATAAAACTAAGGGTAACTAGAGAGAACAGTGAGAGGTATAATGCTCAAATTTCGCACCGTAAGACCTTGTTAGTCTTAATTATAAGTAATCTAGCAGTATCAGTACAGCTTCCTGAATCGTTTTACTTTACTAATGCCTTTTTTGGTATTTAATGTGCTTATCTAATGAACAACCCATTAATCCTATACCTAAACTAGAAAACTTGTCAATAGTGTCAAGAAATGGTTTTTAGTGTACAGTTAGTGTCTGGTTCTCTCTTGAGAGGTCGTAACAATTGTTGAATATTTTTCAACTGAATATTTCAAAAACACTTGTAACATCGACTAATATATCTAGCACGCAATACCGAAACGGGATTAATAGTGCCAGTAACTAAAACATTTAAATTAGGTAGACATGCTCTCTTTATCACATTTTAATCGACAAACAATTAAAGGCGACGTTTTTGGTGCGTTGACATCAACAATCGTTGCTTTACCTTTTGCGTTAGCTTTCGGCGTTACTTCTGGTGCTGGGGCAAGTGCAGGTATTTATTGTGCCATTTTAACAGGGTTGTTCGCTTCATTATTTGGCGGTACCAATCAGCAAATATCGGGCCCAAATACTGGTTTAACGGTTGCCATGGTTGCCATATTAACGAGCTTTGTTGCGCAATCTCCTGATAACGGCATCGCGGCGGCATTTACCGTAGTGAGTTTGGCTGGGTTATTTCAGATGCTCTTTGGTGTTTTTAAGCTAGGAAAGTACTTTATTCTGGTTTCATACCCTGTGATTTCGGGGTTTACCTCGGGCATAGGTGTATTAATCATCCTTTCTCAACTTGAACCTTTGTTCGGGCATTCATTACCTGATTTGCAGTTGTCATTAAGCACATTAACAAATACCAATACGTTGTTGGGACTGGCTTGTTTAGTCGTACTATTTTTGTGGCCACAAAAATATAGTCGTGTAGTGCCTGCAAGTATTATCGCAGTAGCGGGCGCAACAGTTTTCTATGTTTTTTCGGGCGCAGAAATGCCTGTAGTAGGTGCTATTTCCAGTGAACTACCTTCGTTTAATTTTCCAATTTGGGACAATGCCTTAGCTAGCGAAATGATTAAGTCAGCGTTATTAATCGCAACATTAAGCACGTTAGATTCATTAATGACCTCGTTAACCGTAGATAGTATTACTAACGAATTACATGACTCTGACCAAGAGCTCGTTGGTCAAGGTATTGGTAATATTGTTGCGGGTTTATTTGGTGCATTACCCGGTGGCGGGGCGACAATGCGAACGGTAACTAATCTAAGAGCAGGAGGCACGACACCGTTATCAGGCATTCTCCACGCAATCTTTATACTGGCCATTGTTTTATGGGCAGGAGAATATACTGCCTATATTCCTGTTGCAGTTTTAGCCGCCATTTTAACGCATGTAGGTATTAGCATTATTGATTGGAACTTCCTCAAGCGACTTCATCAAGTTCCTTTGTTTAGCGTTGGCTTAATGCTCTCAACCATGATCATGTCAGTCGCGTTTGATTTAGTCACAGCTGTCTTGGTTGGCGTGTTCTTAGCGAACTTAGTAACAATCCGTCGCTTATCTGAGATACAACTCGATAATATTAAGTTGTGTAACGCTAAAGAAGCGGAGCATTTATCACCCCCTGAAAAGCAGTTGTTAGAAGCAATGGATGATAGGGTTTTATTATTGAATATATCCGGTCCGATAGGCTTTGGTGTAGCACGAGGCTTAAAACAGAGTGTCTCAGAGACAGACCAAAATAAAACCTTATTAATTGATTTAACGGATGCACGCTTTGTTGGTATTACCAGTACCATTGCCATTGAAGAAATTGTTGTGAGTTATCAAAATCAAGGTAGAGATATTTTACTGTCAAATGTTTGTCAGCGAGTCGTTGAAGATTTTAATAAATTAAAGTTACTCGATAGAATACCGACAGAGCATGTTTTTGAAACTCGGTTAGATGCACTCACTTATTTATCAAAACAAGCCCCCAACTAAACACAGGGCAGTTGATAGTAAGCCATTGAATAGACTTTTATAAACATAATAAAGCACCCAAGAAGAGTATGGCGGGGTGCTTTTTCATTTATATTTTGAGGCTTAATACCAACTCCATTAAATTTATTCCGATCTCAGAGCTATTTCAGAAGAGTTATAACAAACAAAAATTGTTCTGATATAGTCATTCTATATCTAACAAACTTGTGCAGTTATTGCTTTTCTAAAAAGCTCCCAAGGGCGATTTTAAAAGGCTTACACCCTATGTTATTGATTTTGACAAGGGAATAACCATTCTCTTCAGTCAATGCCTTGTTTCTAAGCCTTTTAATTCTCGCTGAGTGGGAAATAACTTAATAGAACTGGTATTGTGAATAAAAAACAAATATATATCACTTCATCAACCGTTATTTAGAAAATTAATACAAGTTTTCCAAGACTATTGGCGCAAAAAATCCGATAATTAGCGCCATAAAGCTCAATGCGCCGAATGGCGGTAAATAACTGTGGAAATAATTCAATGGAAATCAAAGTTAACTTTCTCGACAACCTTAGACTTGAAGCCAAGTTTGACGATTTTAGTGTCATCGCTGATCAGCCTATTCGCTACAAAGGTGATGGCTCAGCGCCAGGTCCGTTTGATTATTTCTTAGCGTCATCTGCGATGTGTGCAGCTTACTTTGTTAAGGTTTATTGTAATTCCCGTGATATTCCTACTGAGAATATTCGTTTATCACAAAACAATATTGTTGACCCAGAAGACAGATATAACCAAATCTTTCAAATTCAGGTTGAGTTACCGGAAAGTATTTCTGAGAAAGACAAAAAAGGCATTTTAAGGTCAATTGATCGCTGCACTGTGAAAAAAGTGGTTCAGCAAGGACCTGAGTTTAAAGTAGAGGCTGTGACCAGCCTTGAAGAAGATGCTCAAGCGATGTTGATGCAACAACCTAAAGATGGTGTAAGTACCTTTATTTTAGGTAAGGATTTACCACTGGAAGAAACTATTGCCAATATGTCAAAGCTATTGGCTGATCTGGGTATGAAAATTGAGATATCTTCGTGGCGTAATATTGTACCTAATGTTTGGTCTCTTCATATTCGTGATGCCGCGTCTCCAATGTGTTTTACTAATGGTAAAGGTGCAACGAAAGAAAGTGCACTTGCCTCAGCCCTAGGTGAGTTCATTGAGCGTCTTAATTGTAATTTCTTTTATAATGACCAATTTTTCGGTACTGACATTGCTGCTAGTGATTTTGTGCATTACCCGAATGAAAAATGGTTTAAAGCGGGCGTAGGTGATGCGCTACCAAGCGATATTTTAGATGATTATTGTTTAGCTATTTACAACCCAGACGATGAACTACGTGCTTCGAATCTGACTGATACTAACTCAGGAATGACTGAGCGCGGTATTTGTTCAATTCCTTATGTGCGTCAATCAGACGGTGAAACGGTTTATTTCCCTTCAAATCTTATTGAGAATTTATTCTTAAGTAATGGCATGAGTGCAGGTAACAACTTACCTGAAGCACAAGTGCAATGTTTATCAGAAATATTTGAACGCGCAGTTAAAAAACAAATTATTGCAGAAGAAATTGTTTTACCCGATGTACCTAAAGACGTTATCGCTAAATACCCAGCTATTTTAGCCGGCATTGAAGGATTAGAAGCGCAAGGTTTTCCTGTGGTAGTAAAAGACGCCTCATTAGGTGGTAAATTTCCCGTCATGTGCGTTACCTTGATGAACCCAAAAACGGGTGGTGTTTTTGCCTCATTTGGTGCCCACCCGAGCTTTGAAGTAGCGCTTGAACGCAGCTTAACTGAGTTATTACAGGGGAGAAGCTTTGAAGGTTTAAATGATGTACCTAAACCTACCTTTAATAGCATGGCGGTAACAGAGCCAGAAAACTTTGTTGACCACTTCATTGACTCAACAGGTGTTATTTCATGGCGTTTCTTTAGTGCTAAACATGATTATGAATTTGTAGAATGGGATTTCTCTGGTACCAATGAAGAAGAAAACACTGGTTTAATGGACATTTTAAAAGACCTAGGTAAAGAAGTGTATATTGCTGAGTTTAATCAATTGGGCGCGACAGCCTGTCGTATTCTAGTACCAGATTATTCAGAAGTGTATCCAGTTGAAGATCTTATTTGGGACAATACTAATAAGTCCCTAGACTACCGTGAAGATATCTTAAACCTTCATCGTTTAGATGATGAAGGTTTAACAAGTTTGTTTGACCGTTTAGAAGAGAGCCAACAAGATAATTACATCGATATTCGTACGTTAATTGGTATTGAGTTTGATGAAAATACTGTTTGGGGTCAACTAACTATTCTCGAATTGAAAATTCTTATTTGCTTAGCCTTGGGCGCACTTGAAGATGCGACTGAGCTCGTGGGTGAATTTTTACAATATAATGATAATACCGTTGAACGTGGTTTATTTTATCAAGCAGTTCACGCGGTACTTGAAGTCACCTTAGATGAAGAGATGGAGCTTGAAGATTATATTGGTAATTTCAATCGAATGTTTGGTGCTGAAAACATGGAGCAAGTTGTTGGCTCAGTCTATGGTGATGTAAGGTTCTATGGTCTAACGCCTACAAGTATGAACCTAGAAGGTTTAGATAAGCATTTAAGATTAATTGAAAGTTACAAGAAACTGCATCAAGCGCGTAAACTCGCTGCACAAAAGTAGCTGATTGCTCTAATCAAAAGCTAATTTCAAGTGTTGTTATTAGCTTTTTTTTCCAATAACGTGCTTTATGCCTTTATGGATATAGAACCATTACTAAAGAACGTGTCTGTTACAGTGCTTGCTGAGTATACCGAGTAGAAAATATCTGAAATTAAGCTTTATCGTAATAGATGAATAAAACTCGACTATTATTAAAAGTAGATTGCCATATCTAACATCATTGGACCTTTTTTATTCTTTCGAATGTTCGGTTATATTGGTGATGTTTTATTTTGTTCAGCGGTAAAATTTCTTAATTTCGACTAAATTAATTATTATAAGGTTTACTTCATTCTTATGAGTAGTTCTCAAAATAAAGTGCTGAGTTTCTTTGCGTTGTTCTTTATTTTAATGGCCATAATTTCATTAATTGCTATTCAAAAGTTGGAATATTCAGCTTCAAGAGCGCTTGCTTCAAGAACCGCTGAAGTTCTGGCTTCAGCTATAAATCAAGCTAGAGTTTCTTACAGTGTTAATGCTGCTGCCAAAATAAGATTACACCCCGACATTCATGTACAAGCTAATTACCGCGACCATGATTTAGCCATCCCAAACCCTGCTACTTTTGCTATTGAGTTAGGTCAATCAATATCAAGGCCAGAAAAAGGCTTTATTCTCAGTACTTACAGTAAATATCCATTTAAAGGTCGAGAAAATTCAGCTGGCCCACAAGATGATTTTCAACAAGACGCACTCGAAAAATTATCAACGAAAGATACAGTTTTTGAACGAGTAGAAACACTTAATGGACTCCCTGTATTACGTCGTGCTGAAGCTATCTTCATGAAGGAAAGTTGCATAGGTTGCCATAATAGTCATTTATCTAGTCCAAGAAAGGATTGGAAAGTAGGAGATGTTCGTGGTGCTCTTGATATAACTATTCCATTAACCGCTCATACTGATGATGTCGCTATGACTGTTGGTTACGCTTATGTGATGTTTACTTCTTTTTCTGTGATTGGTTTATTTTGTATGTTTTTTACTTTAAAACGTTCAAATAACCTGACCAAAGAACTTGAGCTGAAAGTCGAAGAAAGAACGATACTACTCAACGAATTAGCTTATAGCGATGCCTTGACAAAAATTGCTAACCGACGGTATTTCGATGAGGTTAGCAAAGCAATGATTAATGATGCCGATCCGACACTGCCGATTGCTTTAGTTTTTTATGATTTAGACCACTTTAAAGCTGTTAACGATTGTTTTGGTCATGATGTTGGTGATGAATGTTTGATGGCTATTGTTAATGCCGTTTCGCAGGCGCTAAGACAGGAAAGTGACTTCCACGCGCGAATTGGGGGAGATGAATTTGCTATTATCTTGAAAAATGTATCGAATGATGAATTAGAAAAAATAATACTGCGAATTCTTGAAAACATCAGATTGGTAAGTATACCCGATGAACCAACACTTTCGTTAACATGTAGCATAGGCTCTAGCTTTATCACGCAATTTAGTGAAGGGATAACGATAAATCAAGTATTAAAAGTGGCTGATCAAGCGCTATATCAAGCAAAAAGTCAGGGACGAAATCAATGGGTAAACAAAAATTTCAGCACTAAAACTGTGGATTAAGCCTTTACGTTTGTCATTTTTCTTTCATCATTAAGTCATTAATCTGCCATGTAGATTGCCTAATCTTGTTTCATTTTAGTAATGTAACAAAATTGAGGCACTAAATGATTAACAATAACAATAACAATAATAATTATAAAGTAGGTGTATTAGCACTGGCATTATCGATGGCATTAACAGGCTGTGTTAGTGATGGTGATGATGGCGAACAAGGAACGCCAGGTGTTGTCGGTTTTGATGGTAATGACGGTAAAAACTTACCCAGAGCTCTGGATGTAGAAATTGTTGGCCGCTTTGCTACGGGGATTTACGGTAAAAGTGCCGCAGAAATAGTGCAGTTTCATAAAAGCTCAAACTCTGCTTTTGCCATTAATGGCGCTTCCAATCAAATTGAAGTTATTAGCTTAACTAATCTCTCGACAACCCAAGTCGGCAATCCCATTGCTGATGAAAGTTTGACCTCAAATGCTTTCACCTTCCCCTTAAGTGTGTCAGTCACAAACAGTGCGGGCATCGAAAGAGCCATGCCGCTGGCCGCAGTTAACTCCATTGCAATCAAACAAAATTTATTAGCTATAGCTGTTGAAGGTGAAATTAAGCAAGCGCATGGCGCTATTTTGTTTTATCACTTGAATGAACTTGGGGAAGGGACTTTCATTAAAGCGGTAGAAGTTGGTGCTTTACCTGATATGGTTACTTTTACCCCTGATGGTAGTAAAGCATTAGTTGCTAATGAAGGTGAGCCAAGCACCGATTATACTCATGATCCTGAGGGTTCTATTTCTGTTATTTCTATTGTTGATTCAATACCTTCTGATGTTGCCAAAACGATTAATTTGAGCACTGATATGGTTTTTAGCGATGATAACTTAGTGCCAGAAGATTTTGATACCGATGCAAAACGCTTAGCTATTTTGTCTAAAGCAGGAGTCAAGTTTGCAGGTCCTCCAGGAAATACCGTCGCTAAAGATTTAGAGCCGGAATATATTACCACTTCAAGCAATAGCAAAATGGCTTATGTCTCCCTACAAGAAAACAATGCCATTGGTATTATAAACCTTGAAGAGTTGACCATAGAGGTGAAAGCCCTTGGTTATAAAGATTGGGGTAAGTACCAACTAGACTTTAGTAATAAAGATGAAGTGCCAGAATTTAAAAATATCCAAGGCCTTTATGGTATGTATCAGCCCGATACCATTGCATCATACACTTGGAATGATTCGACATTTATTGTTTCTGCTAATGAAGGTGACGCAAGAGAATACGACGGGTTTTCTGAAGAGGTTCGCGTTAAAGATATCATCGATGTTGATGAGTTAAATCAAACGCTCTCGACTGAACTACAAAGTCAGTATGATGAATCAGGTGGGAAAAACTATCTGGGCCGCTTGAAAGTTACCACGGCTTTAGGGGATGAAGATAAAAACGGTGAGTTTGATAAGTTATTTGCTTATGGTGCTCGTTCATTTTCAATTTGGGATAAAAATGTAAACTTGGTTTTTGATTCAGGCGATGATTTTGGCAAAATCTCTTCAGCCATTTTAGGTAATAACTTCAATGCAGCGCATACCAAAAATAAAGGAGATAACCGCTCCGATGATAAAGGCGGAGAGCCTGAAGCAATCGATGTGGGTGAAATAGCGGGGCGAACTTACGCTTTTATTGCCCAAGAGCGAGCGGGAGATTTATTTGTTTATGACGTGACTAACCCATTTAATACCGCTTTTGTAACACACTATAACAATCGTGACTTTACGGTTGATTACGAGATGGATGATGACTTAGCGGATCCTTGTGATAGCAGTGAAGGTATGGATTGTACTAATGTAAATAAGGCGGGTGATTTAGGTCCTGAAAGTATTAAGTTTATATCGGCTTCTGATAGTCCAACAAGTAAACCATTATTAATTGTTGGTAATGAGGTCTCGGGAACTGTTACGGTTTATCAAGTCACAGAACAATAGGCCATACAATTACCGAACAGTATTTCAAACGATTGTTAATAAAAAGCCTGCTAGATGCAGGCTTTTATTTAGAGCCATTTAAGTTAATCGCCCCATCTTTTATAATGTGAATAAAATCAATGGCTCAGACCATTAATTTGCACCATAGCAGTGCTATTGCTTCAAAATAAACAATCAATTACACCTTCATCATTTACATCCTCTTTTTTTAATTAATTATGTTTTATAAGTGACTGAATTTTAATACTTAATTTTATTCTGTTTTCTTGTGACTTTACTGGTCTGTAATGTGCAAGAGACTAATAAGTAAATGAACTCATCAATTCTTTGTCTACATGATCTTTGATAAATGATTGATGTGACTTTTCAAGTTCACTTCAGGAGACATCATGGACTCTATTCTTGTAATCATCGCTATATCGCTGACAATTGCTAGTGTTATAAATATCATACTAACCAAGTTCTCGATTTCTCATATTATTGGCTACATTATTACAGGCACTGTGGTTAGCACTCTTTTTGACTTCAATGGCAGTAAAAATCTTCATTCCCTAGATCTCATTGGTGAATTTGGCATTGTTTTTCTCATGTTTACTATTGGTTTAGAAATGTCTTTTTCTAAATTGGATAAAATGAAAAAATTGATATTTTATAATGGCTTTATGCAAATGGCATTTAGTGCCATTATTATTTTCATTATGGCGTTTTATGCTTTTAGTCTGGATGCTGTATCGTCACTAGTTATTGCGCTTTCATTTAGTTTGTCTTCAACGGCGATCGTATTACCTTACCTTAAAAAATCAAAAGATATTGTGACCCCTTACGGTGAAAGGTCTGTTGCTATTCTAGTTTTTCAAGATTTAGCTGTTATTCCTATTTTATTGCTGATGAGTTTCCTTTCTAATAATGAATTATCACTGACAGATGTCTTATTAAAAACATTGTTATATGCCAGCGGGATTATTATCTTCATGTTCACGATAGGTAAAAAAATGATTGCTTGGTTACTGCATTTCTCCTCTAAAGCTCGAATGGAGGAGTTGTTTTTAAGCTCTGTTTTTACCATCGTTTTAGGTGCATCATTATTTGCGCATAAAATGGGCTTTACCTATTCATTAGGTGCATTTATCGCAGGTATGATCATAGCTGAAACTAAGTTTCACATAAAAGTAGAGTCTGATATTTCATCTTATAAAGATTTACTCTTAGGGGCTTTTTTCTTTTCAATTGGAACAAAAATTAATATTGAATATTTTATTAGCCACCTACATTGGGTATTGGGGATTTTAGTTTTGGTCATGATGATCAAAGCGATCATTATTTACATGCTAATGAGAAAGCAGTTGAATAAAAGTGACACAATAAAGTCTGCCATTGCTTTATGCCAAGTAGGAGAGTTTTCGTTCGCTATTTTTGCTCTAGCGATGAATCAACACATTATTGCCGATGAGTTAGGCAGTTTCCTGATATTGATTACAGTGTTATCCATGATCTTAACGCCTTTCATGGTCAATAATATTTATAAAATGGCATCTGTTTTTGTGGTCGAATATTTTGAAGCAGATAATATCGCCACGGTGAAAAGCACTAATCATACTATAGTGTGTGGGTTTGCAGTTTTAGGGAGAATTGTCGCTAAAGAATTATCGAAAAAGGAGGTAAACTTTTTAATTATTTCTGATAATTTACAGCATGTATTACTCGCTAGAAAGCGTGGTTATGATGCCTATTTTGGACATTTAGATAAACTTCCTGTATTGGAATCGCTCAATGTAGATCAGACCAGTAGTATTATAATTACTGTTAACACACTAAAAAATAAGCAAATAATTTGTGAGTCGGTGCTAGATTACTATCCTGATGCTAATTTGGTGGTTAAAGTGAATACGCTTGAAGAAAAAGCTGCTTTGGCAGATATAAATATTAGATCTTTCGTTCATGCTCAACAAGAAACTGCCGACCTTTTGGTTAAGCAGAGTACGTGTTGAGCCCTAAAGACTACACTTCCCTTAAACCTTTATCGGGCTTACCAATTATTCATGGGTTACATAGAAGAAATTGTATTAAATTCGAGCTTTTTGTGTCGACAGTAGGCATCTCATTAATGCCTTCTAAAGAGTTCGTTGATGATAGTAAAGGTCAGTTTTCAACTCAACGGATTGGCCATCTGGTGACTGACAGAACAATAGTAAAAGACGATGAGGAATTGAACAAATGGTTTGAGGATGTAGTTAAAAATACCATTATAAAAGAATACGATTATTTGATTTAACTATGTTATTATCCTGTTAATTATTAATGTTATCAAGGGATAAGATGAATCATAAAACACTAATGCTAGCAATGTCGGTTAGCTTAATATTCACCGGCTGCGCAACAGTTGAGAAAAAGGAAATTCACACTACGCCTGTTCAACCTTCTGCTGTAAGTAAAACAATTACAGCAACTGCCGGTCAAACTAAATATTTAAAAAGAAAAGTTGCGATTGGTCGTTTCACTAACGAAACAACCTACGGACAAAGCTTTTTTATTGATAGCGATAATAATCGTATTGGTAAGCAAGCGATGGATATCCTTTCATCTAAATTATTTGAAACAGGTAAGTTCATCATGCTTGAGCGTGCTGACTTAAGTAAAATTGAAAAAGAACTTTCTATGTCAGGTAGCTCGGCACTAAAAAATGCCGCTGATTTTATAATTGTTGGTTCAATCACCGAGTTTGGCCGCAAAGAAGTTAGCGATGTCGGGGTTTTCTCGCGAGTTAAACGTCAAGAAGCCAATGCTACTGTGAACATTCGCATCATTGATGTATCTACAGGTCAAATAATCTATTCAGAGAAAGGTAAAGGCATTGCTTATTCAGAAGCCGGTACTGTGCTAGGTGTGGGTGATAAAGCGGCTTACGATAGCTCGTTAAATGACAAAGTAATAGATGTTGCGATTACAGATTTAGCCTCAAATATTGTGGAAAACATGTTAGGTAAAGCATGGCGATCTTATGTGCTTTCTTATGATGAAGGTAGTTTGATAATCTCTGGTGGTAAGTCTCAAAATATTAAACCAGGGGCAACTTTTGAAGTCGTCAAGTCAGGTAAAAAAGTTAAAAATCCACAAACAGGTATGTTTATCACCCTGCCTGGTAAAACCATTGCCAAAGTTCAAGTGACTAGCTCATTTGGTGAGACACCAGAATCAGAAGTTTCTTTTAGTCAAATAATTGAAGGTAACTTGGATTCTTATATCAAAAAAAATGATTATAAAGATTTGTTTATTCAAGAAATTATTAAGTAACAATATAAGGACATTACAATGAATATCATTCGGACATTATTAATATTTTCACTGCTGGTTATTACATCCGCTTGTAGTAGCTACAATACCTATAGTTCAGGTCAAACGACGGCTGAACCAGTATCCTACCTTTATTTCTCAGGAAATATTACCGGTGCTGAAGTTTCTATTGATGATGCCCCATCATTTATGGTGACCAAAGCAGGCCCGAAGCAACAATATAAAGTAACACCAGGTAAACATACAATTATAGTGACTAAACAAGGCAAGGTAGTTGTTCAGCGTAACGTATTACTCGGCGATGGTCATGAAAAAGAAATAAATATTCCTCAATAACAATAATTAAAATCATCATAGGATCAACATGAAATTAGTATTAACACTTTTAATCTTTACCGCTTTTCTTAGTGGCTGTAAATCAACACCACCAATGTATATGTATGAAAATTACTCTGAAAGTTTTTATGCTTTGAAAAAAGAAAGTGGTCATGAAAGTGATGCCCAATGGCAGAGTTCACTAGAAAGCATTGTTAAGAAATCAAATGCTAAAGCGGTAAGAGTTCCACCAGGAATTTATGCAAACTTAGGTTATATCCAACTAAAATCAAGCAATTACCCAAAAGCTATTGAGTTTTTTGAACAAGAAAAAAGTATTTACCCAGAATCAAGCCGATTTATGGAAAACTTAATTAAAAAAGCAAAAGTGAAAGGGTAATAGAAAATGAATTATATTGAAAAAGTAAAAACCTCACTACTAACCCTATCTATATTATTTCTTAGTGGCTGCGTAGCGCCAACTTACATAACAAAGGGTGAAGAATTCCCTAAAATGTACGAAGAAAAGCCACGTTCACTGCTTGTTATGCCGCCAATAAACTTAAGTACTGATGCTGAAGCAAAGGATTATTATTCAACGACTGTTGAAATGCCTATTGCTTTACATGGTTATTATACTTTTCCTTATCAACTTACTGCTGATGTCTTAAGACAACAAGGCATTTATGATAGTGAGTTAGTTTATGATGTACCGCTAAATAAGTTTCATGAATACTTTGGTGCTGATGCAGTACTTTTTACAAAAATTGTTAGTTGGGATACGTCATATACTGTTTTAGCTTCAACACTGACTGTTTCTATCAATGCAGAGATAAAATCAACTAAAACCTCAGAGGTTTTATGGCAATACAATGGGACGGTTGTCGTCGATTTAGCAGTAAATGGTGGCGGTGGAATAGCTGGCCTTCTTGTTAGTGCAATAGCAACAGCAATCAATACCGCAGCAGCGGATTATACTACTTATGCAAAACAAGCGAATGGTAGATTTATTGGTAGTATGCCGGTTGGACCATATCATCCAATGTACATGAAAGATCAACAAGTTAAATTGTTGAAACAAAGCAAGGCATCTGATTCAGATAAAGCAGACAAAACTGAATAGATTACAATGCTACCAGTGGACTTGTCGTCGTAAGATAAGTCCACTATATCTCAATTGCTTCTCATATCACCTCTTATTACTCACAAATCAAGACAAGAGTTATCTACATAAAAACTAAACTTCATTTCTCGATTTTACGTCTAATATCTGCAATGTGAAGACCAAGCTGGTTGATCATTTTAATATATCGAATCCCTCAATATTCACTTTACCAATTAAAATAAAGCTGTTGATAGCGTATATGAAGCAAGGTTATCATTACATTTAATGCTATAAACCTATCCATTTTATTAAACTTCGAATTGAGCCTAACGATCTTATGATAAACATTACAAATTTTGAACACTCCAAGTTAGCGATTAAAAGCTGGCAAGTACTTGAAAATGACAACTGGTGTGTTTTGGGGCGAAATGGCTCAGGAAAACAATATCTTGATCAGCTTTTAACGGGTACTTTATCGCCAGAATCAGTCGGTGAATTTACAATACCCCACGCAGATAAAGTTGGAATGGTTTCTTTTGAAAGCCAACAAGAAGTTTATGAGCATGAAGTAAAAATGGATGCCTCAGATTATACCGATGCCAATGATATTGGCACTAAAGCTAAAGACTTTTTGCCCGAAGATAAACTCAATGATGTGCTGATTAGTGAATTTGGTTTGAGTCACCGACTTGAAAGTGGTTATCGGCAGTTAAGTACGGGAGAGGGAAGAAAGCTGCTCATCCTACAGGCGATATTTAATGGCGTAGAGCTTCTGGTATGCGATAACCCGTTTGATAGTTTAGATGAAGCTTCCTGTATAGCTCTATCAAATGCCTTAGAGCGATTATCGAAAACAGGTATTAATGTGTTACTGATGCTAAATAATCGTCAAGATATTCCTGAATGGTGTAACAATATCGCCTTTATTGAACGAGGACAGTTTGATGTTGTCGGCAAACTTGAAAGTGACGAAACTAAACGACAGCTAGATGCACTGTTAATGCCGGTATCTGACAATGTTAGTTGGCCAACTAACATGCAAGAATTGTGTGACTTCAAGCACGAACATCTAGTAAAACTATGTAAGGGTAAAGTTCAGTATAAAGGGGTAAGCGTTTTTGAAGATTTAGATGTTTACATCAAACCATTGCAGCATACTTTGATCACAGGACCAAACGGCAGTGGTAAATCTACCCTAATGCAGTTAATTACTGGGGATTGTACCCAATGTTATAGTAATGATATTCATGTGTTAGGTTATAAAAGAGGCTCAGGCGAAAGTATTTGGGAGCTTAAAAAAGATATGGGTATTGTCAGTGCTGAGTTACACCGACAATATCGCGTAAATGGCGATCTGCTAACAGTAGTACTTTCTGGTTTTTATGACTCTATTGGTCTATATCAACAACCTGATCAGCATAAAATTGAAATAGCTCGACAATGGTTAGAAAAAATAGGCTTATTAGCGCATGAGCATAGCTCTTTTCGCAGCTTAAGTTATGGAGAACAACGGTTAGCTTTAATTGCTAGAGCTTTGGTTAAATCTCCCTATTTATTGATCTTGGATGAACCAACACAAGGTTTAGATGAACTGAATCGACATAGAGTACTTAACTTTTTAGAACATTTATCCGAACAAAAGCACAGTACGATGTTATTAGTTAGTCACCGTAAAGATGAGTACCTGTCAATTTTTGAGCAACATATAAAATTGTAAGTTGGAAAAGACGCAACTAAAGCTGATTAATTAGCTTTAGTTGCGAAAAATTAGGGTACTAATTTAAATAAAAAATAAAGTTAATATTTTGTCAAAGTACTTATTTAGCGAAAACACCAATTTAGCCATTTGGGTGCTTTGTTGTGCATTCTTATATCTATAGATATATTACTACCACCTGTGATAGTAAAGACTAGAATAACTATCATCCAAAGCGCTGAAAACTCCCAACCACCGTTGGGGAGCACCCAGATGTATCCAGCAGAAAAGTGTTCGCCCCAAAGCGTAGCGAAATACAAATATAACAATGCTCCTGTGGCAGCAATACGGGTCATTAGGCCAAAGACAAGACCAATACTAACCGCTATTTCAATAACACCAGCGAGGACAACCATTGGTCCTCCAATGTGAAAGCCTACACCAGAAAAATAATTTGAAAATACTTGAAACTGGTTAGGTCCCGCCAATACATGGCCCGAGTAATGTGCAATGAACATCAAGCCAACATACACCCGAAGAAATGTCAGAGCCCAATCATTAAGACTAATTTTATTCGAATAAGCCGCTAATTGATTTTCTTCTCTAAAAGCCAAACATACTGTTTGTATAACAATCAGACCTATCAGGGCATAACTCAAATACATTATATACAGCACTCCGGGACCTGTTTCTCCTAATAACAAGGGATCTAATGCCTGTCTCTTATACACATCTGACGCTGCCGACGAAGAGGATAGTGTAGAT
>CAJXRC010000085.1 GCA_913058405.1 uncultured Colwellia sp.
ATCAATGCCTTGCTTCTAAGCCTTTTAACTCTCGCTGAGTTGGGAAGAAATTTAATCAAATTGGTATAACTACAAAACCGCATTATTTTATGGAAAACCCAATGAAAAACGCCACCATTTTAATTGCTGATGATGATGAAGATATCCGCTTAGCATTAAACTTATTACTTAGTGCACAGGGATATCAGATTATTGAAGCGGCTAATGCTAAAGAAATTATCATAGAGAGTAACCGACAACAGCCAGATCTAGTCTTGTTAGATATGAACTTCTCTCGAGATACCACCAGTGGTCAAGAAGGTTTAGCTATTTTAGAACAACTACAGCCATTAAATATCCCTGTGATCTTAATGACGGCTTGGGGCTCGATTGAGTTGGCAGTACAAGGTTTACAAAAAGGCGCTAGTGATTTTATAGAAAAACCATGGAATAAGCTCAAGCTATTGAACAGTATTAAGCAACAATTAAGCTTTTCCCGCGTCAAAGAACAAAATCAAGGTTACCGACAATTACTCGCCAGCGACAATAAAAAGGCCTGGGTTTGTCAATCCCAAAGTATGCAAGCTATTGAGACATTAGTAGCTCAAATAGCACCAACAGATGCCAACATCCTAATTTTAGGTGAAAATGGCACAGGTAAATCATTGCTTGCCGAGCGAATTCATCAGTTATCGTCTCGCCAGCAGGCTCCGCTTATCGCCGTTAATATGGCCGCAATTCCTGATAATTTATTTGAAAGTGAACTCTTTGGTCATCAAAAAGGTGCTTTTACAGATGCTAAACAAAACCGAGTTGGTCGTTTTCAATTAGCTGACAAAGGGACTTTATTTTTTGATGAAATAGGATCTTTGCCGTTAACACTTCAGCCTAAATTATTACGGGTATTAGAAACCGGCCACTATGAGATTCTAGGCTCAAGCCAAACACAAGTCGCTGACGTTCGCTTGATTAGTGCGACTAATGCTAATCTCAATCAATTGGTCAGTGAGCAAGCATTTCGTCAAGACTTACTATACCGTTTAAATACTATTGTTATTACGATCCCACCATTACGAGAACGACTGGAAGATATTTCATCCTTAGCCAATTGCTTTATTGCTAAATTTAGTGAAAAGTATCGCAAACAGGTCTTAATCATCAGTCCGTGTGCGCTCAGTAAATTAAAGCAACATAATTGGCCTGGCAATATTCGTGAATTTAGTCATGTCATTGAACGTGCTGTTTTACTCACCAGTGGTGATGAAATAACCGCCCAGCAATTATTACTAGAAAATCCCGATAGCGCTACTGACTCTGTTCTATTACAACCCCTTGAAGAAGCGGAGAAACAGTTGATTGAAAAAGCAATGACAGTCACTGGAGGTCAAGTAATAGAGGCAGCAAGATTACTCGATATATCTCGTAATGCACTTTATCGACGTTTAGAAAAGTTTGCTATTCATCATGTCCAATAACACCAATAAACCTAAAAAGCCGTTAAGCTTGAAACTCAGCCATGAGCAGTGGCTAGTTTTTGGCTTAGCAACTACGCTATTCACCATATTTTCCTTAATCATTGCGCTCACTGTTACCTTAGGTTGGAGCCTATTGGCGACAGCCACATTGGTTTTTTTCCTCTCTTATCCACTGATTTGGCTTGCTTGGCGTAGTTATAATTTCTGGAGACAAGCCATCATGCAGCTTACCACGTATACTCAAGTGATCCGTGAGGGCGAAACAAATTTACGTTTTAAAGTGCAGCATCAAGACAATTTATTAGCTGAATTACAGCAAGAAATATCAGCCCTAGCCTTAGGTAACGCATATAAGTTACAACAAAACCAAACACTGGAAAATGTCCTGAGCCACATTCTCGATTCTTGGCCTATTCCCGTGTGCTTGTTTGATGAGAACAATCTGTTAAGTTATCGCAATATCGCCATGAAAGAGAAGATCCAGCAACCTATGCTTATTGGCACTGCCGCTAACGATTTAGGCTTTGTCATCGAAAATGGTAACTTAACCCACAGCCAGTTTAATCAGCAGTGGCAATGTCAAAGCATCAGTTACCTCTTTCAACAAAAAAAATGCCATATTTTTTCCGCTTTAGACATTTCCCAACCATTACATCAACAACAAAGCATCACTCAGCAAAACCTTATTAGGGTTTTAGCCCATGAGTTACGAAATTCACTAACCCCGATGGCATCTATGGCTGATACCCTGCTATCTAACGACAGTTTTAATGAAGATCAAGTACGCTTAGTCTTAAGCAGGATCAGACAGAGAAGTAATCGTTTGCTTAGTTTTATTGAGCAGTACAGTCAACTGAGTCAATTGCCTAGCCCGCAATCAAGCTGGTTTGATTTTAATGATTTACTTGATGAGGCTAAAGCGATGATCACCGAGCCTTGTACAATAAGTTATCAAGGCAGTAATCAATGTTTTGCTGACGAGCAGCAAATGGCACAAATATTAATTAATATTTTCAAAAATGCGCAAGAAGCTTGTGATGAAAAACGCTGTGAAATTGATGTTAGCTTATACTACCGACAAGAAAACTCACAAGGTTACCAACAGACCAAGCAAGTCATTGATATTAAAGATAATGGCCCTGGTTTTGCTAACCTTGATAATGCTTTGACACCTTTTTACACCACTAAGAGTCATGGCTCAGGTATTGGCTTATCACTGTGCGCTGAAATCACCCGTAACCATGGCGGTGAATTCACCTTAGAAAATACAGAACATGGCGCAAGAATTAGAATGGCATGGCCAGTTGACAATAAATCTCACTGATCTCTTAATAGCTTAATTTCAACATTAATAGAATAATCCTATCCCCAAAAAAAAGCTGCTACATTGCTGTAGAAGCTTTTATATAAATACCTCAATTGACACCAAGCACTCAGTATACGTACCTATAGCCCCCAAAAATACACATTTCATCAGATAAGTCCTTTAGGTAAGCTGTCACAATTCATTCGTTAAACGGTCATGATTAAGTCATTATTTAGTCGATAATCCGTCATAAACAGTGAGCATACTTCCCCGCAATTAAAACAATAAACATTTATCTAGGGGATATATGACTATTCAATGTTCAAAAAATCTTATTGCTATAGCCATTGCTTCAGCATTGTCGTTACCTGTTTCAGCAGCTGACAAACAAGAAAGCACTATGGAAGAAGTCACTGTTGTGGCTAAAAAGTTATCTCATGCCAATCATGTGATTGAGTCGTCAATGATAAAACAGCAATCACCGGCTAGTAGCATACTCGCTATTATGGATAACCTACCCGGTATTAGTATCAATGAAGGCGATGCTTTTGGTGGTGATGATTGGTCAACATCCATTACGATGCGCGGCTTTACTATTGATGGTAATCAACAGCAACTTGGAATGACAATTGACGGTATCCCAAATGGTGGCTCTAACTATGGCGGTGGCGCAAAAGCAAATCGTTATTTAGACAGTGAAAATATGCGTACCATTGAAGTATCACAAGGAACTTCTGATATTTCATCGGCTTCATTAGAAGCATTGGGCGGTACTTTCAATTTTGTCAGTGCAGATCCTGCTTTTGAAGAAACAACAACATTGGCCTATACCAATGGCGATCATGATGCATCTCGTTATTTCATCCGTCATGACACCGGACGCATTTTCGATAATACCTACGCTTACGCGAGTTATTCATCCACCTCAACTAGTCGCTGGGTTGGCGAAGGTTCAAACGGAGGTATGCAAAGAGAGCACGCTGAGGTTAAGTTCATTACTGAGCTAGGTAACTTAAGTATTACCGGCCGTTTATCTTATGACGATGCCGACGAAGATAATTACAATTCGGTTAGTTTAGAGCAATTCAATCAAACACCTGACTGGGAGCAGTTAACATGGAACTGGACCGGTACTCCCCATCTTGATCAAATGTTTGCCGAAGGCTGGTCAACTCTGCGTGAAAATACTCTAGGTTATGTAAAGTTTGATTATCAATTGTCTGACAATGCGTCGTTTCAAATCACACCATATTTTCATAAAAATAAGGGGCGAGGTGATTGGATCCCACCTTATTTAGTGTCTGCGGTAGATAGTGAAGGCAATCCTACCAACGAAGGTGGCTCAATAGGGTCTACTTATGGCTTTACCGATCAAAATGGTACGCCATTAGCCCCTGCTGCGGGTTGTGAGCAAAGTTTTACTTGGCCATGGGATTCAGGCCCAGGTTTACACCCTGCCTGTTATAGTGATAGCGCTGTGCCAGTCATGTCATATCGTCATACTCATTATGAAAAAGATCGCGTAGGTTTAACTGCAAACGCACAGTGGTCTATTGCCATGAACGACATTCAATTTGGTTTATGGGCAGAATCAAATGAGCGTAATGAATCGAGAGATTGGCATAAAGTGATTGATGCGCGTGTTTATCACCACTTTGATGCAACGCCTTATTGGACACAATATAGTAATAAATTTCAAACTGACACCTTAAAATTCTATCTACAAGACACACTAGATTTTGGTGATCTCTCATTGAATATCGGCGCCCAAAAATACTTAGTAGATATTGAAAAAACGGATGGCTTCACCAACCAACAAACGGGCAAAGTTAATAGTGACTCAGATGTACTCTTTAGTACTGGAGCCATTTACCAAGTAAACAGTAATATAGAGTTATTTGCCGGTTACAGTGAGAACTTTTCAGCCATTAAAGATGGTGTGTTAGAAAGGGATGCTTCGACTCTTGAAAACATCGAACCAGAAACAGCTGAGAATATAGATTTAGGCCTGCGCTACAACACTGAAGATATGAGCTTTTCAGCCACTTACTACACCATTGATTTTGAGAATAGAATTACCTTCATAGCTCCTGGAAGTGATTCAGATGGCATTGATTACACCATTGGTACTAATGGCTCTTACCTCAATGTTGGTGGTATTGAGTCCGATGGTTTCGAACTCAGTGTAAACTACCGCTTCAATGATCAGTGGAGCTTATATTCATCTTATACCAATAATGATTCACGTTATGTCGGTGATGCTCCAGGTTTTACCGCAGGTGATAAAGTCATCGATTCCGTGGATGATATGTTTGTTTTATCAACTGATTACACTAAAGGTGATTTCCGCCTTGGTGCATCGGGTAAATATACTGGAGAACGTGGTGATGCGCCTTCTTACACCACATTTGATTTCAATGCCGGTTACTTTGTTCCTTTTGACGGTCAAGCAATTAGCTCGATTGACATCGCTTTCGTTGTTACCAACATTACCGATGAGAGTTATTTATCAACGGGAACAGGCAATGGCACTACCTTCTTTATTGGTGCACCTCGAACGGCCTCAATGACCTTTACTGCCAGCTTTTAAAGCGTAATAGACAACATTGAAAAAAAAGCCAAGTAGCTATTACTTGGCTTCTTTCATTTAAACTAATAGATAACGGGTCTACACATGTTAAAAAATCTCTATTTCATCATGCTACTGCTAACCTGCTTTAGTATTAACGTTAATGCAGCAAATGATATTTCTGCAATTGATAATTCAGCAACAGGGAAGAATTTAGTGTTGGTCACCATTGATGGTCTTCGTTGGCAGGAGTTATTTTCTGGTGCAGATGCTTCTTTGCTCAATAATGAAAAATTTGTCCGAGAAGGTCATCACGTTAAGGAAAAATTTTGGCATGACAATGAAGAAAAACGTCGTCAATTATTGATGCCATTTTTTTGGAACACCGTAGTAAAAGAAGGCATGGTAATTGGCAATCGAAATATTGGATCAAACATGTCAATTGCTAACCAATGGCACTTTTCCTATCCCGGTTACAGTGAGATTTTTACTGGTGTGGTTGATCACTCCATCAATAGCAATAAAAAAAAATTAAACCCACAAATTTCTTTTTTAGAATGGCTTAATACTAAAAATGAATACCAACACAAACTTGCGGCATTTGGCAGTTGGGATGTATTTCCGTATATTTTAAATAAAGATCGTAGCCAGCTTTATATTAATGCCGGATTTGATTCAGCTCAAGGTTATGCTTTGTCAGAGCAGGCCAAGTTACTCAATAAATTACAAACAGAAATTCCCAGCCCTTGGCACAATGTTCGCTTAGATAGTTTCACTTATCGTTACGCTAAAGATTATCTATTAACGGTTAAACCTAAAGTCATGATAATCGCTTTAGGTGAAACAGATGACTTTGCACACGACGGTCATTACGACAGCTATTTAAACTCTGCTCATCAAACGGATAAGTTCATTGCTGACTTATGGCACACCCTGCAAAAAACGCCAGGCTATCAAAATAATACCGTATTAATGATCACCACGGATCATGGCCGAGGTAGTAATGCCGACGATTGGCAACACCATGCTTCAAAACAAGCGGTACAAGGTTATATGAAAAACCTCAAAGCGTTTCCAAATGGCATAGTGGGCTCAGAAAACATTTGGTTTGCAGCCATGGGCCCTGGTGTAAATGCGCGAGGCGAAATAAAAACCACACAAGAAGTTAAGCAAAAACAAATTGCCGCAACCGCACTAACCTTGTTGGGTGAGGACCCTAAGGTATTTAATCCAAATGCAGGCTCTGTTATTAAGGAGATTTTTTAATGAAATCATCATCATTTGTTCTACTATGTATGACCAGCTTTAGCCTATTAATAACCGCACAAGCTACGCAATTAAATCAGTTACTTCATTTAGATAGGTCAAATAAGTTAAAGAACTCACCACAAAAAATTCTTTTTGGCTCTTGTTCACATCAAGATAAAGCTATGCCTATTTTAAAGTCTATTAATAATGAGGCGGCAGATTTATTCATTTTTCTGGGCGATAATATTTATGGTGATACAAAAAACATGCAAGACATGGCCGACAAATATCAACGGCTAGGCAATAACCCCGATATAAAAGCACTACGCTCAGCCACACCAACCATCGCCATTTGGGATGACCATGACTTTGGTGAAAATGATGCAGGTGCTGAATATCCTCAAAAAGAACAATCAAGAAAGTTAATGTTAGACTTCTGGCAAGAGCCACAAGATTCTGCCAGATATACTCAAAAAAATGGTATTTACACAGCTTATATGTACGGAGAAGAACACAATAAAGTGCATGTTATTTTACCTGATTTACGCTGGAATAGAGATGAATTGAGCAATGTCGGCAGGGTTAATTATCAAACAAAACGTAAGCCAAAAAATATGGGGCCTTATAGTCCTAGCTCACTAAAAAACGCCTCAATGATTGGTGAAACTCAATGGCAATGGTTAGAAAAAGAATTACAAAAACCATCAAGAATTAAAGTGATTGCCTCTAGTTTACAGCTATTACCTGAATTTACCGGTTGGGAGTCTTGGGCTAATTTTCCTCATGACAGAGAACGTCTTTTTACTTTAATTAAAAAGTATCAGGTTAATGGCGTCATAATCATTAGTGGCGATACCCATTGGGGAGAAATGTCTAAGGTATCAGACAAGCTAGACTATCCATTATGGGAAGTAACAAGCTCAGGTTTAACCGAGGAGTGGAAGGAAGTAAGTCCTAACAAACATCGTGTAGGAAACTTTATTAACAAAGTAAATTACGGTGAGTTACTCATTGATTGGCAGCAAGTCGACCCGCAAATAACGCTGAACTTAAAAGATGTAGATGGCAAAGTATTTAGTCAGCAAAAAATGCCGTTATCTTCAATTAGCCCATACGAGAAAACTTAAAATACAGCTAATATGAATCTGCAATCGAAATGTTGAGTTAACAATTAATATAGTGTGATTTGCAAAAGACTAGTTTTTGAATTTATCAGTTTGAAGGTAAAGATTTAAGTTTAACGTTTTTCTTTTGATAGGTTTTAGAAAGCCGCTTATTTTCTAATATAAAAATAAGCGGTCGCAGCAACACTAATTGAGTTGGCCACGCAATGGGTTGTAACCTTTGGTAATGCAACATAGTGAACACCATGTTCAACATGAGTTAATACTAAGACAGAAAAAGATCATCACTTAACGGATTCAAGCTCAGAGCTTTTTCTGTTTGTATAAATTACATACCCTTCTCTCTAATTAAAAATCATATTTGCAGCCATAACTAACAATAACGCCGCGAAGATTTTTTTAATCGTTGAAACGGGTAAATAATGTGTTGCTTTTGCGCCTAACGGCGCCGTAAACCAAGAAGTGCAAACAATGCCGAATAGAGCAGGTAAATAGACAAAGCCAGCAAATCCATGTTCTAAAGCAAAGTGAGCACTGCCCGAGCTGATGTAACCTACAGAACCAAATAATGCGATAACAATACCGCAAGCAGAGGCGCACCCAATGGCTTTTTTCATATCAAGTGAGAAAAACGTCAACAAGGGTACTAAGAGTGCACCACCGCCAATACCTATCATGGCAGACAAGCCACCAGTTATCGTGGTAAAAATGGTTAATAGACCCTTACTGGGCATTTTACGTGCTGGAGAAGAATCACTTTTGGCGCTGTTATAAAACATCTTAAAGGCAATAAGGACTACCGTTACGGCAAACACGATGCGAACAATTTTTTCTGGTAATAGTGCAGCCATAAAACCACTGATGAGTGCTCCTAATGCAACACCCGTCATTATCCAAGGAGCTAGGCTCCACGGTACATTACCATTTCTATGATGAGCTATTGCTGAAGAGGTTGATGTAAATAATATAGATGCCAAAGATGTTGCAATGGCAACAATGACAACTTTCTCAGGTGGTAAAACTTCAAAGTGAAGTAAAAGACTACTCAGCACAGGGACAATAACTAACCCTCCGCCAATGCCTAATAGTCCAGCTAAAAAGCCAACACCACTGCCGAGTAACGCGCAGTAAATAACCAACAATATTAATTCACTCATTCAATTCACTTCTTTAAATAATCAAGGGGCTAGTCACGACATAACAACAGTTATGCTCGCATTAAGCTAAGTAATATAACTGATAAACGCCCAAGTATTCAAATAGATAGGGCATGAATATTTTTCATATACGATGTGAAATAAATGCGCTTTTCATCATGGATCGATCCAAGTATAAATCCTACTCAGATATTAACTCTCGACAAAATTACAATTGATTCTTAGTTAAGTTTTCTTAGTTAAGCCATAGGCCCAAACTTAAAATGACTATGAAAACGACTGACTGAGAAAGTCAGAAAATAAAATTGGAAAGTCTACAAAGAGTAATAAATACATTTAGCTTTATCTCAGGCTTTTACCTCAGCAAATAGGATACCGGATCATAATGAATAAAGACTTTACCTTCACTATTAAGAGCATTTGTCTCGATGAAAATTACCACCCGTCAGACAATACGCGTATCACGACTAACTTTGCTAATTTAGCGAGAGGAAGCTACCGTCAAGCTAACTTACGCAACGCTTTAAAGATGATTGATAATAGTTTTAATGCCTTAGCGCATTGGGATAACACTAAAGGAGACCGTTATTCTGTAGAACTTGAAATAATTTCTGTTGATATGGATATTGAAGGTAGTGGTCAAACCTTCCCATCGATCGAAGTATTGAAAACCAATATTGTCGATCATCAAACAAACAAGCGCATTGAAGGCATTGTAGGCAATAATTTTTCCTCATATGTTCGCGATTATGATTTTAGCGTATTACTGCTGGATCATAATAAGGATCAGCCTAAATTTAGCATTCCAACTAACTTTGGCGAATTACATGGAAAACTCTTTCAATACTTTGTCAATTCAGAAGTTTATAAACAACACTTTAACAAGACACCTGTCATATGCCTCAGTGTTTCGGATACCAAAATCTACCATCGAACTGAAAACCAACATCCGGTATTAGGTGTTGAATACCAGCCAAATGAATCGTCTTTGACTGAGCAATATTTCAAAAAAATGGGCTTGCAGGTTCGTTACTTTATGCCACCAAACACTGTTGCACCTTTGGCTTTCTATTTTTTTGGTGATTTACTTAATGATTACAGCAGCCTTGAATTGATAAGCACCATTAGCACGATGGAAACTTTTCAAAAGATCTATCGACCAGAGATTTATAACGCGAATGCTGTTGCCGGAAAGTCCTATCAACCAAACTTAAAGAACCTAGACCATTCATTAACGCAAATTGTTTATGATCGAGAAGAGCGCAGCCAGTTGGCCAATGAGCAGGGTAAGTTTACTGAAGAACACTTCATTAAACCGCACCAAACAGTGCTTGAGCAATGGTCTGCTAACTACGCGCAATAGTTTCGTTAAATAGTTAGTTCAATTCTTACCTTCAATCATTACGTTCAAAAGTTAATCAAAATATACGGCATCATTTATTATGAAAACTCTTATTAGCAAAACAGTGTTACCCACTTCAACTGCAGGTAGTTTACCTAAACCGGCTTGGCTTGCAGAGCCTAAAACACTTTGGTCACCTTGGAAATTGCACGGTGAAGAATTAGCGGCAGGAAAACACGATGCTTTACGCTTATCATTGCAAGATCAACAACAAGCAGGTATTGATATTGTTAGCGATGGCGAGCAAACTCGCCAACACTTTGTTACTACGTTTATTGAACACCTCAACGGTGTTGATTTTGAGAAACGCAAAACTGTTAAAATTCGTGATCGTTATGATGCAAGTGTACCGACGGTTGTCGGTGCTGTTAGTCGCCAAAAGTCCGTTTTTGTTGAAGACGCTAAGTTTTTACGTCAGCAAACCAAGCAACCTATCAAATGGGCCCTACCTGGTCCCATGACAATGATAGATACACTGTATGATGACCATTATAAAAGTCGTGAAAAACTCGCCTGGGAATTTGCTAAAATTCTCAATCAAGAAGCCAAAGAGTTAGAGGCTGCTGGTGTTGATATTATCCAATTTGATGAACCGGCATTTAATGTATTTTTTGATGAGGTGAATGATTGGGGTATTGCTTGTTTAGAGAGAGCAATTGAAGGACTTAAATGCGAAACTGCTGTGCATATTTGTTATGGCTATGGCATCAAAGCCAATACGGATTGGAAAAAAACCTTGGGGTCAGAATGGAGACAATATGAAGAAGCTTTTCCCAAACTGCAAAAATCCAATATTGACATCATTTCACTAGAATGTCACAACTCCCATGTTCCAATGGAGCTACTTGAACTTATTCGCGGTAAAAAAGTGATGGTAGGCGCTATTGATGTAGCAAGCGATATCATTGAGACACCAGAGGAAGTAGCCAATACACTACGAAAAGCACTTGAATTTGTCGATGCCGACAAGCTTTATCCTTCTACCAACTGCGGCATGGCACCTTTATCTCATCAAGTAGCAACAGGTAAGCTAAATGCCTTAAGTGCAGGTGCCGAAATTGTCCGAAGAGAACTCTCAAGCTAGGACATGGTGATATTTTTCTGCAATAATCATTTAGGTAAAGCTAATTCCTAGAAGAAGTTTTGAATTTAATGATTTGTTTTTTTGAAAGGATTTTAGAATACCGCTTGAACTATTATAAATAGATCAAGCGGTTACTAAATTAGTCGAGTTGACCACATAAGCCGGGTTTTGTAGCTCTCTTACTAAAAGTAAAAGAGATGACAATCATTCGTCTAGGCTATAAATCGCTCTATAGCTCAAGCAACCTACCCGGTTTCCACGCGAGCCACGCTTATATTATCGAAACTTGCGTTTTAATAATCATGAAACCCTATTTGGTCTTGCTCCAGGTGGAGTTTACCCTGCAATTACTGTTACCAGCAATCCGGTGCGCTCTTACCGCACCCTTTCAGCCTTACCTGTTCCGCAAGCGGTCATCGGCGGTCTTCTCTCTGCTGCACTTGTCGTCGGCTCACGCCGCCCAGGCGTTACCTGGCACCCTGCTCATTGGAGCCCGGACTTTCCTCCCCCTCATCTGTCTAGTTCAAATCGAAATTCAAACTACAACGATAAAGCAGCGATTGTCTGGTCAACTCGGCGCGCATTTTACCTTATTCAATCGAAAAGTCTATAACCTTTGCCAAATGACCTTACTTAAGGCCTAAAGCAACTTCATATAAGGCATTTTTCTTCACACCATAAATTTCAGCCGCTATAGCACAGGCCTTTTTAGGTTTCATCTCTGCAAGTAGTAATTTCAGCGTATTAATCACCTCTGCCGATATTTCATTTTCAGTCGCTTTATAACCTTCAATGATCAGTACCATCTCCCCTTTTAACTGATTGGCATCTTGTTCTAACCAAGTAAGGAGGTTTTCAGCCGTGTCGCTATGAATAGTTTCAAATGTCTTAGTTAACTCTCGAGCGATAACAATATAGCGCTCACCACCTAATGTCGTAACAATATCTTGAACTGTATCGATAGCCCGGCGTGGTGCGTCATAAAAAACCATAGTGCGAGATTCATCTGCCAATGCAGTCAACGTTGCCTGTCTGGCACCGGACTTAGAAGGTAAAAAACCCTCAAAGCTAAATCTATCCGTTGGTAAACCCGCAACTGATAAAGCTGATATAGCAGCACAAGCACCAGGGATAGGCGAAACTTGTAATCCTAGGCTTCGACAATGGCGAACGAGATGAAATCCAGGATCACTGATTAATGGTGTCCCTGCATCAGAGACAAGCGCAATAGTTTTGCCTTCTTGTAACATAGCCGCCACTTGGTCTTGGCGTTGACGTTCATTATGATCATGCAATGACATGGTTTTATTTTTAATAGAAAAGGCAGACAGCAATTTTCCCGTGTGACGAGTATCTTCACACGCAATAACATCAACTTGCGTTAATATATCAATTGCCCTTTGGCTGATATCGCCTAAATTACCAATTGGGGTTGCGACAATATAAAGAGTCGAAGGGGTTAGGGTTGTTTCACTCATGTAAACTTACTTCACTTATTAGGCATATTTAGTTGAGACTCACTACGTAGGCGTTTATTATAACCCCATACTAATAGCAATATGCACGGATTTATTTATTGTGTTAAAAACAACGTGCTTATTTGTAAGATTAAAGCCAACAAAGGTAGATAACTTTTCAATGCATTTTCACCATTTAAAATCGCGAGTATTACCTGCCCTGTTGCTTATTTTTCTTGCGAGTTGCAGTACTAAGCAAGCTCCAGACTCGACAACGCAAACTAAAGCAGTCACTGAAATTGAAGAAATTGATGTTAATGCAGGCGCTTTATCTGCTGAGCAGCACGTTGAACTAGCAAAAACATTAGACACTAGTGGCGCTGTAAGTGAATTACTGATTGCAACAAAACTATTTTATCAACAAAAAGATTACGTAAAGGCACTTTGGCTTGCAGATAAAACAATGCCATTGATCGATGACAATGTAGTCAACAACAATCATGAAAAAGTACAGCTAGCCCTCATTAAGGCAAGTAGTTTGCAGCAACTCGGTTATTATCCTGAAAGTCATGTAGAGCTTAATCAACTTGAGCAATACGCTACAGACAATAGCATTCTGCTTACCGCCACTTATTACCGATTATTAAGTGTGGCATTTCAAGAAGAAGAGCAACCAATATCAGCTTTAAATGCACAATTATTTGAATTTTCAGTTACCCCTACAAACGCACAAAACCAGCAGCAGATAACAAATATTTGGCAAAACTTTCAAACGTTATCTCAATGGCAATTAAACTTGCTCGCTTTAGATAAAGCACCTAACAGTAAAGGTTGGTTAACCTTGACGGCATTAGCCAATAAATTTGGTGGTAATCAAGCGCAAATGAAATATCACCTGAATATATGGCAAAATCAGTTCAAACTCCATCCTGCTAATGTCATCGCAAAACAGCTTTCTTCTCAAGCTATTGCACCGAAAGAAATAAAAAATATTGCCGTGATCTTGCCCTTAAGTGGCAAACAACGATCTGCAGGACGAGCAATCCAACAAGGCATTTTGGCCAGCTTTGATAACGACAAAACTAAAAGCCTACACTTTGTCGATAGTAATACAGTCAACTGGTACGGATTAACTAATGATTTTACAACATTAAAAATAGATTATGTTATTGGGCCATTACTTAAATCTAATGTTGATAAATACATCAGCCATACCAGTGCACAAACGCAATCGAAAAATAATGACTTGCTTAATGCCAGTTCAGGTTTATTTGATATGAATAAAGCCCAGGGAACGATAGATACCTCATCGATTAACCAAAACTCAACAACTGACTACTTCACTGCTATCGACAGCGACTCAGCGATAAAGAGCTATTTAGAGCCAACACAAGACAGTAAATCAATAGATACTTTACTGTTAAATATTCCGGCTAAAGCGGCTTTAACTCGTCATCACACGGTGCTTTCTATGCGCCCTGAGGACGAAGCCAAACAAGCAGCAACAACGTTAAGTCGGCAGCAATTTAAGCACCCTATTGTATTGAGTCAAAAGAATATTGTTAGTAAGCGAATTGCTCAAGCCTTTGTTAAACAGTGGCAACGAATAACAGGTAAAACCATTGAGGTTGTGTATTACGATACAGGCGCTCAAATGCAAGAAAATGTTAAAGCTAGTTTATCCGTTGATAAGAGTAAGGCGCGTATTACTAAACTCAAAAGCCGGTTGAATCAAAGTATTAAAACTAAAACCCGTAATAGACGCGATATTGACATGATTTATCTCGTTGGTACCCCTGAGCAAACCCGCTTAGTAAAGCCTTACATCGAAGTTAATATAAGCGAGTTTGCCAAACTAATTCCGGTATATGCGAGTTCACGAAGCCACAGTACTCAATCCGATTACAGTAGTAATAGTGATTTGCAAGGACTAACGTTTACTGAAATCCCATGGCTTTTAGGCAACGAACAAGATTCCCAATTAGCCGCACTGAGCCAAGAGCTTTGGCCTAAGCGCAGTGACGGTTTATCACGCCTATTCGCTATGGGATATGATAGCTATCAGCTCATTAATAAAATTCCGTTGATGCAACAAGCACCTTACCTCCAACATTGGGGACAAACTGGTGTGCTAAAACTTAACGAGAACAGCGTTTTGACTCGAAGTTTACTTTGGGGTGTTTACAAGCGAAATAAGGTGGTTTCTATTGCTATGGAAAGATAAAGCCTCAGCTAAAGACACCAACAGTTCGAATAAGGGACAAATTACTGAGAACTATGCAGAGCAGTATTTGTCTAAGCAAGGTCTAATACTTATTGAAAGAAATTTTCACTCTCGCCAGGGTGAAATTGATCTCATTATGCTTGATGGTGATACCTATGTTTTTATTGAAGTAAAATATCGTAAAAGCAAAGAGTTTGGTGGCGCTATTGCTTCGGTGTCAGCAAGTAAGCAGAAAAAGATCAAACATTGCATTACATTTTATCTACATCAAAGTGATATAAATGAATATAATACGCCCTGTCGTATTGATGTCGTAGCACTTGAAGGTGATATTACTCAGCCAGATGTTACTTGGTTAAAAAATGCATTTTAGCCTTTTACCAGTAAACTCATTACCCATATTACACAGTCGCGGAGTCCGTTTTCCATGCTAGAACAGATCAAAAATAATTTTACCGAAAGCATTCAAACACAAATAGCTGCTAGCGAGTTGTTAGGTCCATCTATTGAACATGCTGGTATGATGATGGTTCAGTGCTTACTAGGTGGCAATAAAATTATCTCTTGTGGTAATGGTGGCTCTGCTGGTCATGCTCAACATTTTTGTGCTCAATTACTCAATAAGTATGAAACTGAGCGCCCTAGCCTACCAGCCATCTCTCTAAATAGTGATATATCTACTATTACTTCTATCGCTAATGATTACCAATATGATGAGGTTTTTTCTAAACAAATAAGAGCCCTTGGTCATAACGGCGATGTGTTATTAGCTATTTCAACCAGCGGTAACTCCCGTAATGTAGTAAAAGCCATTGAGAGTGCTGTATCGCGTGATATTCCTATTATTGCTTTAACAGGCTTTGATGGTGGTGATATTTCAGGGCTGTTAGGTGAGGCTGATGTTGAAATACGTGTTCCATCAGCAAGAACATCAAGAATTCAGGAAGTACATTTGGTTGTCTTACATAGCCTTTGTGAGATCATTGATAGTACATTGTTCCCGCAAGGTGAATCGTAAATGTTTATGCTAAAAAGTATGTCTACATTGGCCAAGAGTAAAACGGCACGAATAGCAGGGTTTCTTATGCTAGCTTCAGCATTGCAAGGCTGTGCTGTTGCCACTGTAGTTGCCGTTACTGCCGGTGCCACTATGGTGGCTGATAGACGAACTTTTAGTAAACAAATAGATGATCAAAGCATTGAATTTGTCGCTCATAATGAATTGAACAAACAAAAGGCATTGTCTAAAAATACTAACTTACATGTGATTAGTATGAATGGTACTGTTTTAATTATCGGTCAAGCTCCTAACAGCTACCTTAGAGACCTCGCGATAAAAACAATCCAAGATGTACCTGATATAGTGACCATACATAACCAGGTACGCATTGGCTCTACAACCGCTATAACCACACAAAGTAATGATATCTGGCTAACCTCTAAAGTTAAATCAGCTTTGCTTGCTAATGGTGACGTCAATGCGAAAGATATTAAGGTGGTCACTGAGAATTCTGAAGTCTTTCTTTTAGGTTTAGTGACGAAGCAAGAGGCTGATATTGTGGTAGAAATCACGCGTAACATCAGCGGTGTCAGCCGTGTGTTTAAGGCCTTTGAGTATATTTAATACTCAGACCAAGTCCATTAAGTTATTTCCCACTCAGCGAGAATTAAAAGGCTTAAAGGCAAGGCATTG
>CAJXRC010000086.1 GCA_913058405.1 uncultured Colwellia sp.
TTCGTCGGCAGCGTCAGATGTGTATAAGAGACAGGATTGATGGAACGTTAATTAAAAATATACATAAAGATAAAAAAGCATTTGAAATATTAAAAACACTCATTCAGTTTTGTAAGGCTATGAACTTAAAAGTGGTTACTGAGTACGTTGAAACAATAGAAAACTTTGAATTACTTAAGTCGTTGAATGTAGATTACTTTCAAGGATATTATTTTCATGAGCCTGAATTACTGCATGCTTCTACAGGGCAATCGCATTAAATATTTGTAGCACTTTTAGTAAGTAGTCATTATCCCAACCTGCCATTTGCCATTTGCCATTTGCCGTTTAATTTTAATGTCAACTTTATGTTCTGTTTCTGACTTCAGTCGATTTAAAGATATATGACGTGGTTTAATGGATTCGACTACCCCAGATAAGACATAATAACCTTAACTGGAGAACATGAATGACAAAACGTAAAAAATACACCAAAGAGTTTAAACTTGATGCAATTTCTTTAGTCAGAGATCAAAATATTAGTGTATCTGAAGCGAGCAGAAATCATGTGATGGAATTCCGTACTCAAGAGATAAGTATTGCTCAAACCAATTTCGTTTCATGTTAGCAAACTTTTCAATAGCAACCCAGCTATCGCAGCCACAGATAACGGCGCATAAAGTAATAAAAAAGATGTCATCTAATTTATGTAATTGCTTTCTTTGAAGGGGTGGATCTGTGATATCTTTGAAATGTTCGATAAGTGTTGGCTTCTGTTTAGTCACTTTACTTGGCTTAAAGCGAAGTAATAGATCAAATCAGAGGATCTGTGTCAAGTTATTTTTAATGCGATTGCCCTAGTTCAAGCATTAAGAAGAAAGTGTAAATAATACAAATGTTATTATAATTAACATAGAGTAATCATGCTATATTACTCGCACTTTGGTCAAAATAGGATTATCGTTACCATTCATCCTTTTCTAAAACAATTACAATTTCAGCTGTTTTTCTAATATGAATTTCATTCGCTTTTAGTGCTGATTTAACATCTTTGTTTAAAGCGGCTTCATAAATATCAGTATGTTCGCTATGAATATTACGTTTAATATGAATAGCTTCTCTTGCTAAATGGCGATACCGTTTATGTTGGTCGTAAAGAATATGATAAAACTTTATCAAGGTTTTTGATTCACAAGCAGATAATAGTGAGTCATGAAATATTTTATTATATTTTTCTAAATCAATATTTATACCATTATCTGTAGAATGTTCTACTTTGGATAAACGATGAAATGCACCTACAACTTTTGATTCCCAATCATCATCTCCGTTTAAAATGCTTAGTTTAAGTACCTCGTTTTCGATGAGTACTCTGGAGTTTGTAACATCAATTAAATCTTCTTTGCTCATTTCCATTACGTTAAAGCCTTGTTGACCTTTAATAGCAACAAAACCGTCAGCACATAATCGACTTAAGGCTTCTCTAATTGGAGATGCTCCTATGTCATAGCATTTTCTTAATGGTTCTATTTTTAATTTGCTTCCAGGCAGCAAGTTACCATGAATAATGTCATTTCTAATTTTGAAATAAACAATGTCAGTTAAGGTTTTTGGCATGTTAATTTTATATCGTCATTTTATTAGTGTGATTACTTGTAAATTATACATAAGAAAGAACAATAAACCTACTACTCATGATTATATATAATTACGGTAATAATCGAATACAAGTAATAATATATATATTATTGTTTATATCGATATTTTCAGGTATACTTTTTTATAAGTAAAATCGATAATTTTAAAGGGGAATACATTGTTCAACATTAAATATTTCGGGGTTGCCTTATCACTAATGCTTCTACAAGCATGTGAAGCCCCGTTAAAATTAGGTGCTGTTATTGAGCAAGAAAGTAAAGCCAGTCACAGAAGTGATCGTTTTCAACAAATAAATAGCAATGATAGCTCTGTAGTGGTTGTTGGTTCTTTTGGTGTGATTTTGGTGTCAAATGATAAAGGTGATACTTGGAAAAGAACTCAGCTTTCATCACAGCCATCCTTTATTGATATTACGCACTGTCCAGATAAAAGCTATGTGGCATTAACACTTGAAGGGGCTGTGTGGCTTTCATCAGATAATGGTAACTCTTGGCAAGAAAAGTCATTAATGTCTGAAGAAACACCTCAAGCAATAACTTGTGCACCTGATGGGAAAATATGGGTTGTGGGGAGTTTTAGTACTTTTTTATCTAGTAATGATAAAGGAGAGTCATGGCTTAGTGTATCACTCGATGAAGATATGATTCTTTCTTATATCAAGTTTTTTAATCATTTTAATGGGATTGCAACAGGTGAGTTTGGTAGCTTACTTACAACGAATGATGGCGGTTTAACTTGGCAAACTAAAAATCCTATGCCTAATGAATTTTATCCCATAGCTTCATTATTTAGCAGTATGAATGATGGCATTGTTGTTGGGTTAAGTGGAAAAATATTAGCAACACATAATGGCGGTAATACTTGGCAGGTAGAGCAGTCGAATACTAAAGTTCCACTTTATGGTTTAACAAAAAACGATAGATATATTTATGCTACAGGTGCTTTAGGGAGTTTATTAGTTAAAGATTTATCTATGAGTAGCGCCGCTTGGACTCAATTTCCGCAACAAACTCGGTCTTACCTTAGAGGTGCGCTAGCCTTTGAAAATAAGCTGATCATTGTAGGAGGGAAAGGTTTACTTAAAAATGCAGACTTAGCTAATAGTGAGGCTAAAAATGATTAATTTTATTAAAAAATTAAAAGAAATAGATGCGATTGTTTTTTCTTATCCAAAAGTTACCGCATCAATTATATTGGCGATTACTGTATTTTTTGCTTTCCAATTGCCTAGCGTCAGAATGGCATCAGATTTTGCAGATTTGCTCCCGCAAGAGCATGAGTATATAAAAACCCATAATAAAATAAGTGAAACCTTTGGCGGTGCAAATAATATTATTGTTGCGATTAAAGTTAAAAAAGGAACAATATTTACTAATGATACGCTAAATAGAATTTATAGGGTTACACAATCGATTGATGCGTTGACAGGAATAAATCATAATTTAGTGAGTAGTTTAACTCACCGTAACACACGAAAAATTTGGTTAAACGAATACGGCACAATGAAATCTGCGCCACATTATGATCCATTAAAAAAAGGCGGATATACTGATGAAGAATTAAAAGTTTTTCAGAGTGAGGTTATTGCAAATCCACGCGTTTATGGCTTGCTTGTTTCACCTGATTTAACTTCTGCTTTAGTCAGAGGAACCCTCAATGAAGGTGAACTTAATTACGAAGCTATTTTTAATGAATTGCAAAATATTCGAGTAGAAGAACAAACGTCTGATATAGAAATATATGCAACAGGGCAGCCTGTTTTAATTGGTTGGGTAACAAGCTATGTAGAAGAAATTGTTCAAATTTTCTTATATACCGTATTGGTACTTGTTGTTTTATTATTAAATTACTTCAGACGATTTTATGGAGTTTTATTACCCGTTATTGGCATTGTTTTAACGACAGTATGGGGGCTAGGAATGTTATCGTTACTCGATTACAACCTTGATCCTTTAATGATGGTAGTCCCATTTTTGATATCTGCTAGAGCAATGTCTCATGGTATTCAGTTAGTAGAGCGTTTTTATCAAGAGCACAGAAAAGAACACGACAAAAAAATTGCCGCAAGAAAAACCTTTGAAGGACTGTTCAGACCTGGTTCTTTAGGGGTTTTTTCTGATGCTATTGGTTTGTTATTGATTTCTTTAGGCTCTGTTCCTATAAACGATAAATTAGCTATTTACTCATCACTATGGGCCGCTAGTGTTATTGTAACCGTACTAATTTTTATTCCCGTTTTACTTGCACTCCTTCCTGAAACAAAACAAAAACCGCACAGACATAGTTTATTGCATAAAGTATTTAGTCATTTTTCTAAAGTTACTTGCACTAAAGTTGGTGCTAGAATTACATTGTCCTCAGTGGTTTTTTTATATGTTATTGCAGCATACTTTAGTTCGTGGGTACAAGTAGGTCAGTCAGAGGCTGGATCTCCATTATTGTACCCTGACCATGATTACAATGTTTCTTCTCAATCAATTAACCAACTTTTCCCCGGCTCTGAAGAGCTTTACATTATTGCTCATACAGAAGAAAAAGCAGGCTTAAAAAAACCAGAAGTGATAAAAGCATTAGCTGATTTTCAAAACCATATGTTATTAGACCCTGAAATGGGGGGAACAAAAGGTTTACCTGATTTAGTCACGCAAGTTAATCAAATTATTCATAATACTGATCCTCGTTGGCTGGCTTTTCCAAAAGATAACTTTGAGGCTGGTGGCTTAATGTTTACTTATATGATGTCTAGCCCGATTCCGGGTGCTTTATTAGAGTTCTTAGATCCTGAAGAACAAAACGCAAATATGGTTTTTTATTATAAAGATCATAAAGGCGAAACTATTCGTAGAGCTATTCAAATGGTAAAAGACTGGTCAAGTTCACCTATTGCTCAAATTAAAGGGTTTTCATTAGAATTAGCTGGTGGTGTTATTGGGGTAACTGCTGCAGTTAACGAAGCGGCTTACGAAACTAATATTTTTGTTATTCCACTTGTTTTTTTACTTATTTTTGTTTTTGTCACCGTGTTCTATTGGTCTATTCATGCTGGCTGGCTAATGTTTGTTGCCATGTCATTCGCTACGACTTTAACTTATGCTTATATGGGAGTAGTAGGTATGGGTATTAATGTTAATACAGTACCTATTATTGCTGTTGGGATAGGTGTTGGAATTGATTATTCAATTTATATAATGGACAGGATTAAAGAAGAATATATAACTCATAAAAACTTACAAAAAGCGATTGAAGTCGCAATAAGTACTACAGGTGTTGCCATTGGCTTTACAGCGCTTGCATTAATTGCAGGTGTAGTGATGTGGGTATTTATTTCAACAATGCGTTTTCAAGCAGATGCCGCCTTATTGTTGATTGTAATGTTAATTTTAAATGCGCTTGCAGCAATGTTTTTGGTGCCAGCTTGGATTATGTCGTTTAAACCAAAATTTATTATAAATACTGATGTTAAATAAACAGTTATTTAAATAAATATATTTATTATAAAAAACATGAAACTAAGGGGAAAGTTATGAAAGTAAGATTACATTACTTTAAAAATATTTCAGTATTTAAAAAGAAAACTGCATTACTAGGAGGGGCATTACTTCTTGCTTCTACCTCAAGTTATGCAAATGAACCAGCAGATATCAGTGGTTTTATTGAGAATGCTACAAGCGTCAGAGAAGATAGAGGGTTATCTAAATTTAGAAACACGCTACAGTTAGAGTATTCGAAAAACATTGGTAATTTCGCAGGGTTTAATGATGTATCAATAAACGGTACATTTAGAGCAAGTTATGATGGCGTTTATGATCTTAATGATGATGAATTTGGAGCAAAAGCAGGTCGTGCCATTAATATTGAAGATCAAAATTTTGGCTCTGTGCCTCATGGTCAAGGATTAGGGTCAACCAACCCTGATTCACCCTATTTTGGTGCACCGCTTCCTCCTGGACATGTACTTGGTGTTAATATAACCAACAACCCTAATTCAGGCATGATTGTTTTAGGTGAGAATTTACATGCGACCAATGGTGGTGTGGCTTTTGGTGTTCCAGTTAGGCCTTGTGATGTTGATTCTAGAGGGTGTATCAATGGCTATATGGATAAAACTGAAAACGAATTAAGGTTTTCTGAGTTCAATGATAATTTAGATTTTATTCGTGAATTATATATGGACGCTAGCATGGATTTAGATAGCGGTACCTTATTTAATTTAAAAGTTGGTAAGCAACAAATAGTATGGGGTCGTACAGATTTATTCCGAGTATTAGATATTATAAATCCGGTGGATTTTTCTCGCAATAATATTTATGACGAACTTGAAGATATTCGTATTCCGCTTTGGTCTATTGCTGCTGAGTGGCAATACGGTGCCAATGAAACGTTTGATGATATTAACTTACAATTAGTTTGGGTGTTTGATGAATTTAGACCTAATAATCTCGGCCAAGGTGGAGAACCAAATGCGATCTTAGATGCAGGTTCTTTCTTTAGAGGTTTCAATAACTGTTGGGAAAATGGTTGTACTGTTGCTAATTTCGCAGGTGGTGCAGCTGCAACAGATTTTGGCCCAGGTCAAATAGGTATTAGACATGCTAATGTACCGTCATGGTCAGTTGATAACACGTCATATGGTTTTAAAATTGAAGGTGTTTATCAAGATATAGGTTTTTCGGTTAATGCTTTTAGTTATTTATCTCAGTTACCAAGTTTGCGTGGTGGCATAGAAGCAACAAATAGCTTTACTGGTGAGAAAGATGTATGGCCATATTTAATTGCCTTTGATATTGAATTTCCTCGAATTAATATGTTTGGTGGCTCACTTGATTTCTATTCAGAAAGTATAGATTCAGCTTTTAGAGTTGAGTCGGCATATACCACTGGTGAAGAATTTGCCAATACATTAAAACCTCGTTTGTTCTCTGAGTCAGACGTTTTTCGTTGGGTTTTAGGGGTTGATAAAAATATATTTATTCGCTCAATTAATGCGAATAAAGCTTTCTTAGTGTCATTTCAAACGTTTGGTCAACACATACTCGATCATGAACTTGAGCAGTCAATAGGTTCCGATGTTGGTTTGCCAAGCTTTGGTTTTGTTGGTATGCCTGATTGGAAAGATAATTATATATCTACCTTATTATTCAAGGGTTGGTGGTTAAATGATAGTTTAAGCCCTCAAATTTTAACAGCGTATGATTGGCGTGCAAAATCAGGTGTGATTGCTCCTTCTATTGATTGGATAAAGGGTAACTTCCGTTTTACGCTGACAGCTAATATCAAGTTTGGTGATGGAGCGAAAGAATTTAGCGATTGCCGTACTTGTAATCCATTTAACCCTTTTACAGCTACACCGTTCCATACTGCTGAAGGTGGAGCTTCATTCGATGCAGGTTTAGGTGGCTTTGAACCATTAGGTCGATTTAGAGCGGGTCCAATAGGTATGGCAAATAAAGAAAGCGAACTACAAGTAACGTTCCGTTATAGTTTTTAATAAATAGGAGTTATTATGAAAATATTTAATAAAATAAAATATGCAGTTGCTATTTCCGCTATGGCGGTGCTAACAGCTAATGCAACTAAAGTTGACGAAGCGATTGAAAAATCATTCTACCCATATAAAAATGGTTTTCCTAATGTGGAAAATATTAAACCGGGATTAGTGATAACTAAAGATAATGTGGATATAGCAAAAGATGTGTTAGATCCTGAAATGATACAACATATAAAAGATGGCTGGGTAGAAATTACAGTAGATAAAAGTACTGACTTTATCCTTAACAATTCCTATATTGAAGCAACAAAAAATAATGTAGGTAAAGTGAAATTACCAGAAGAAAAAGGTAATTTACAAGGGGGCTATATTGCAGGGAGACCTTTCCCTGAAGAGCCTCAGCTTGATGATCCTCGTGCCGGTGAGAAATTGGCATGGAACTTTCAGTTTGGCTATAATTGGGGCGATGGTGCGGCAATAGACCCTTTTTATTGGCGCTATCGCAATATGAACTCTAATAAAGTTGAGCGTGAACTGAAATTTGATTTTCACTTTTTAAATTGGGCACATAGAGTAAATCATGAGCCGTTACCAGAGATTAATCCTAACCCGTCAGAGTTATTTCGATCAATTTATGTTCATGTAGAAGAACCTTACGATGTTAAAAACACGCAACTTCTTATACACCGTTATCAAAATGATTTAAAACGTGATAATGCTTGGCTATATTTAGGATTTCAACGTCGCGTACGTCGTTTAGCAACAGGTCAAGTTACTGATTCCTTTTTGGGCTCTGATTTAATGATTGAAGATTTCGAAGGCTACAATGGCAGAATCTCAGATATGAATTGGAAATATTTAGGCACCAAATCCATGTTACTGCCGTTTTATAATCATAATGAGCAAGCATTAACTGATGAATTTAAAGAAAAAGACGGTTATAAATTTGTTGATTTTCATGGTAAAGGTGGTTGTTTCCCTAATGTGACTTATCAACTACGAAAAGTCTATGTATTAGAATCTTCACCCATTGACAGTAATCACCCTATTAGCAAACGTCGTCATTTTGTTGATGCACAAACCTTTACCTTACCACGCACTATTATTTATGACAGAGCGGGTAAATATTGGAAATCTTGGATGATTGGTCAAGCACATCCTGATCACCATTTAGCGATTAATAAAGGCTCAGGTGTTTCAATAGATGATAGTTTCGGTATGATGGATGTTCAAGCAATGCATTGTACTACGGGTCAATTTAAAGGGATTGTTGATCCTGATTTAAATGAACCTAAAATGTTTAATGTTCAGTATATGCGTACATCAGGTAAATAACTCATTGAATATATTGGTATAAATTAGTAAGGCTCCTATATAATGGAGTCTTTTTTTTGAACCTCTATTTAATGTATATTTTAGTGGACAATATCGATTATTTTAGTTAAAATCGATATTAATTCTGGTGGTTGAATAAATTACATCTTCTAAATCCATATGGGCGACATAATAATGTTAGAAATTAAAAACTTTATAAATGGGAATTTTGTTAAATGTGTTTCAGGTAAAACCTTTGACAATATTAACCCAGCAAATAATGAAAAAATTGGTGTTGTATATGAAGCGGGTAAAGAAGAAGTTGATCTAGCCGTGAAATCAGCTAAAGCTGCACTAAAAGGTCCTTGGGGTAAACTTCCTTTGGCAGAACGCATGTCTATATTACATAAGGTTGCCGATGGTATTAATGCACGTTTTGATGAGTTTTTAGAAGCTGAATGTTTGGATACCGGTAAGCCGAAATCATTAGCATCTCATATTGATATTCCTCGTGGCGCATCAAACTTTAAAGTATTTGCAGACGCTTACAAATCAGTTGCTAATGAAAGTTTTTTGCTTGATACACCGGATGGAGCTGGAGCATTAAACTATTCAGTTCGTACTCCTAAAGGTGTTGTTGCTGTTATAAGTCCATGGAATCTACCTTTATTATTAATGACCTGGAAAGTAGGGCCGGCCTTAGCATGTGGTAATACAGTGGTTGTTAAACCGTCTGAAGAAACGCCAAGAACAACAACTTTACTAGGTGAAGTAATGAATGATGCAGGAGTTCCTCCTGGTGTATTTAATGTTGTACATGGCTTTGGACCTGATTCAACGGGGGAGTTTTTGACAACACATCCCGATGTTGACGGTATTACTTTTACTGGAGAAACAAAAACAGGTGCGGCTATTGTAAAAGCCTGTGCTGATGAAATACGCCATGTTTCATTTGAGTTAGGTGGGAAAAATCCAGCCGTTGTTTTTGCTGATTGTGATATGGATAAAGCCATAGAAGGTACTACTCGTTCTGTTTTTGCCAATTGTGGTCAAGTTTGCTTAGCGACAGAAAGGGTATATGTAGAAAGACCTATTTTTGATGAGTTTGTTGCTAGACTTAAATCTTCAGCTGAGAAATTAAAACTAGGCTCATGGGATGACGAATCATCCAACATGGGTCCTTTAATTAGCCAAGAGCATAAAGAAAAAGTGTTAAGCTATTATAAAAAAGCTAAAGATGAGGGTGCTACAGTTGTTCTTGGTGGTGGCGAACCAAAAATGTCAGCTGAATTAAGTGCAGGTTCTTGGGTTGAACCAACTATTTGGACAGGTTTGCCAGAAAGTGCAACCGTGGTTCGTGAAGAAATATTTGGTCCTTGTTGTCATATTCAACCATTTGATACAGAAGAAGAAGCTGTTGAATTAGCTAATGATACTAAATATGGTTTAGCTGCTTCTGTATGGACAGAAAACAACTCTAGAGCACATCGTGTTTCAGCTCAAATTGAAGCAGGTATTGTTTGGGTTAACTCATGGTTTTTACGTGATTTAAGAACGCCTTTTGGTGGTGCAAAACATTCAGGTATAGGACGAGAAGGTGGAGTTCATTCATTAGAGTTCTATACAGAATTAAAAAATATTTGTATTAAATTATAACCTTATATATAGGATTTTTACTATGTTAGAACAATCACTAATTCAATCGTATGCTGATGAATTGTTTGATGCTTTGAGTAATCAAACAACGGTAGAACCATTAACGGATAGAAGTCCAGAAATGACAATAGAAGATGCATATGCTGTTTCAAATCTTTTATTAGAAAAAAGAATGACCATCAATAAAGAAAAAATTATTGGTAAAAAAATTGGTGTAACGAGTGCTGTAGTACAAAATATGTTGGGTGTTGATCAACCTGACTTTGGCTATTTGACCGATGCGATGGTTATTGATGAAAGTGAAGTACTTTCGTTAAGTAAAAAAATGATCCAGCCAAAGGCTGAAGGTGAAATTGCTTTTGTATTAAAACATGATCTTATTGGTCCTGGTCTAACGGCAAGTGATGTCATACGTGCTACTGATTTTGTAGTTCCTTGTTTCGAGATTGTAGACTCTCGTATTAAGGATTGGAAAATAAAAATTCAAGATACTGTAGCGGATAATGCATCTTGTGGTTACTTTGTTTTAGGTCAAAACGTCGTAAGCCCCAGAGATGTTGATTTATCGACTTGTGGCATGGTTGTTGAGCTTAATGGTGAAATCATATCAACAGGCGCAGGAGCTGCGGCTCTTGGTGCATCACCTGTAAGCTGTGTTGTATGGTTAGCAAACACATTAGGTAAATTTGGTGTTCCTCTTAAAGCGGGGGAAGTTATTCTATCGGGTTCACTTGTTCCTCTTCAAGATGTAAAACCGGGTGATTATATGTCGGTAAGTATTGGTGGTATTGGCCGTACAAGTATTCGTTTCGATTAGTTTTAAACTATTTTTTAAGGTTGGTTATTATGAAAATTCGTTGTGCGTTAATAGGCTCAGGCAATATAGGTACTGATTTATTATACAAATTACTAAGAAGTGATGTGATAGAGCCAGTATGGATGGTAGGTATAGATGCAGATTCTGATGGTTTAAAAAGAGCAAAAGATTTGGGTTTAAAAACAACTCATGGAGGCGTAGATGGATTAATTCCTCACATTCTTGAAGATAATATTCAAATTGCATTTGATGCGACCTCTGCTTATGTTCATGCTGAAAATTCAAGGAAACTTGTTGAAAAAGGTGTCAAAGTTATTGACTTGACGCCTGCTGCTATTGGTCCATTTTGTGTTCCGCCTGTGAATTTAGAGGAACATCTTTCTCAAGGCAAAGATAATGTAAATATGGTTACCTGTGGTGGTCAAGCGACAATACCCATGGTTTATGCTGTGAGCAGAATTCAAGAGGTTAGTTATGGTGAAATTATTGCCACAATTTCATCTAAATCTGCAGGACCAGGAACACGTAAAAATATTGATGAGTTTACGGTAACTACATCGGGTGCTATTGAAAAAGTTGGCGGCGCTGATAAAGGCAAAGCTATTATTATTTTAAACCCAGCCGAGCCTCCCATGATGATGAGAGATACTGTTCATTGCTTAACTAAAAATGAACCGGATCAAGAAAAAATCACTCAATCTGTATTAGCGATGGAAAAAGCTGTTCAAGCCTATGTTCCTGGTTATCGTATTAAAGAAGGACCTGTTTTCGATGGTAATCGTGTTTCTATTTTTCTTGAAGTGAAAGGTATGGGTGATTATTTACCAGAATACGCGGGTAACTTAGATATTATGACGGCGGCTTCAGCTAAAACAGCTGAAATGTTTGCTAAGCAAATGATAGAAAATCAAAAATAAAGGACATTACTAATGAGTAAAATAATCAAAATTCATGACATGTCATTACGTGATGGTATGCATTCAATAGCACATCAATTTTCCTTGAAAAATATGGTAGATCTATCTCAGGCACTAGATAAAGCAAGAGTACCCTTAATTGAAGTAACACATGGTGATGGTTTAGCAGGGGGTTCTGTTAATTATGGCTTTGCAAAGCATACAAACAGCGAATATTTGAGTGCTGTGATCCCTAAGCTAAAGTATTCTAAAGTCTCTGTATTATTAATTCCTGGTATCGGAACTATTAACGACCTTAAAATGGTTGAAGATTTAGGTGTAAAAAGTGTAAGAGTTGCTACACACTGTAGTGAAGCTGATGTATCTGAACAGCATATTTCTTACGCCGCTAATCGCGGTTTTGATACGGTTGGTTTCTTAATGATGAGTCACATGCTTAGTGCTAAAGATATTGTAGAACAAGCGAGGAAAATGGCAGGTTATGGTGCTAATTGCTTATATGTTACCGATTCTTCAGGGCATATGCTTCCTGAAGAAGTTACTGAAAAAGTTAGTGCTATGCGTCACGCTTTTCCTGATTTAGAAATTGGTTTTCATGGTCACCATAACCTTGGAATGGCTGTAGCTAACTCCATTGCAGCCGTTGAAGCCGGTGCTGATAGAATTGACGGCTCTGTTGCCGGCTTTGGCGCGGGTGCAGGTAACACGCCTTTAGAAGTTTTTGCAGCAGTGTGTGATTTAAAAGGCATAAATTTAGACATTGATTTAAGTGCATTAATGGATGCAGCTGAAGATGTTGCAACCCCTATAATGGGCGATAAATTACCCCGAGTTAGTCGTGGGGCATTAACGTTAGGTTACGCGGGTGTTTATTCATCTTTTCTTCTGCATGCAATAAGAGCAGAGAAAAAGCATGGCGTACCAGCGCGCGAGATTTTACTAGAGCTTGGCCGACGTAAAACCGTTGGCGGTCAAGAAGATATGATTGAAGATGTTGCTTTAGAACTTTTAAGAGCAGGAGGTTAATATGAGTACTTTAAGTAGAGCTACGGTTGCTGAACTAGCAGAGCACCTAGAGAATGCCGAATTACAGGCATTTGATGTTGAAAAAATAACCAATAAATATCCTGATATGGATTGGGAAGATGCCTATGATATTCAATGGGAAATTCGTGCAAGAAAAGAAAAAAGAGGCACTAAAGTAGCAGGATTAAAAATGGGGCTAACATCCTATGCTAAAATGAAACAAATGGGCGTTGACACACCTATTTATGCTTTCCTTGCTGATTATTTTAGCGTACCTGACGGTGGTTCAATTGAAACAGATGAACTAATCCATCCTAAAATTGAAGCTGAAATTGCTATTATTACGAATAAAGAATTAGCAGGCCCTGGCTGTACTGTTGCACATGTATTAGCCGCAACTGAATGTGTGGTTCCTGCTGTAGAAATTATTGATTCACGTTATGAAAATTTTCGTTTTGACTTGAAAAGTGTCATAGCGGACAATGCTTCATCTTCTCGTTTTGTTACTGGTGGAAATCCTCGACGTGTTGAAGATGTCGATATGAAGACATTGGGCGTTGTTATGGAAATTAATGGTGAAGTTGTTGCTACTGGTGCTGGTGCTTCAGTATTAGGAAACCCAGCAGCAAGTGTTGCTATGCTTGCAAATATGCTAGCTGAACGAGGCGAAACCATACCTGCTGGAACTTTTATTATGACAGGTGGTATTACAGCAGCTGTTGCAGTAAAAGCAGGTGATAGTGTTTGTGTTCGTTATCAAGATATTGGTTCCGTTAGTTTTACTTTTAAATAGGAGTATAAAATGCCTTTAATTCAAGCTACTATCATTGAAGGTCGAACACTTGAGCAAAAAAAAATGTTTTATGAAAAATTGACAGCTGTCGCTGTTGAAAGTTTAGGTGTAAAGGCTACTCAAGTTCGTGTTGTTATAAATGAAGTTCCGGCTACTAATTGGGCTGTGGGCGGCATTAGCAAAGCAGACATGGATGCTGAAAAGTAGCTTTTTACTGATTTTAATGGTGTTTAATGAAGTTTGATAACGAAAATATCGAATCATTGCTGGTAAATAAAGATTTAAAAGCAATGATTCGATTTGATCATAAAACGGGTACTATTTGGCTTGACCAGGAACGTATGCTCTTAATGCATACTGCTAGTTTTGGCATATTACGTGATGAACTTATTAACTCATTTGGCACTAAATATGCTAAAAATGTTTTAATGCGAATGGGTCATGAATCTGCAATATCAGATGTTAATTTATCAAAAAAATTGCGTAAAAATGAGTCATCAATTGACTTGTTTATGAGTGGTCCACAATTACATGCTCTTGAAGGTATGGTCAGTGTAAAGCCAATTGAAATTACATTAGAAAATGATCAGTTTTATGCCGAATTTTATTGGGATAACTCTTTTGAAGCATCAGAACATATTCGTTTGTATGGAGTAGGCCAAGAATCAGTTTGTTGGCAGTTACTTGGTTATGCGGATGGTTTTACAAGTAAGATTTTTAACCGCACTATTCATTATAAAGAAGTTGAGTGTGTTGGAATGGGAGATAAACGTTGTCGTATCGTCGGGAAGCCTCTCGAAGAATGGGATGAATTAGAGCAAAAAGAAACCTTATATTCATTACAATCAATGGCAATAAAGTTAAAAAATCTAGAAGAGGAAGTTACCGATTTACGGATTGAAAAACAGACTTCAGTATCTTCCCAAAATATTATTGCCGATTCACCTGCTATAAGAAACGTTATAAACCTATTAGATAAAGCTTCAGACACAAATGTCACCGTATTAATGCTAGGTGAAACAGGTGTTGGAAAAGAAGTTTTTTCTCAATATTTACATAAAGTAGGGAATCGAAAAAAAGAGCCGTTTATTGCAATCAATTGTGCTTCAATTCCATCTGAATTAGTTGAGTCTGAGTTGTTTGGTGTTGATAAAGGTGCATTTACGGGCGCAGATAAAATGAGAAAAGGTCGTTTTGAGCGTGCGGACGGTGGCACTATTTTTCTTGATGAATTAGGAGAGTTAAACTTAGAGTCGCAAGCAAAAATGTTAAGAGTTCTTCAAACTGGTCAGTTAGAGCGGGTAGGAGGCACCACTGTGATAACGATAGATGTTCGTATCATTGCTGCTACCAATGCCAACCTCTTAGATATGGTTAAATCAGGCCAGTTTAGAGCTGATTTATATTATCGTATAAATGTATTTCCAATCAATATTCCCCCTCTAAGAGAACGGCTAGCTGACATTTCAGGACTAATAATTAAATTTATTGATAAATTCAATACTAAATATGGTAAATCAGTCCAATCTATTACTGATAATACCTTACACCGATTTCATTCGTATAATTGGCCTGGCAACATAAGGGAGCTAGAAAATATTATTGAGCGAGGTGTTATTCTAACGGAAAATAATGAAAAGATTGAATCAACGCAAATCTGTATAGGGATGCCTGAATCCTCAATTGAAAGTAATAGTATAAATGATGATGGTGGGATATTAAATCAATCACAGGAGTTGATGGATGATTTTGATAGCTCTCAATATGAAAACTACCTTTTAAAAGCTATATCATCAGGACTTTCATTAAATGATTTAGAAGTCGATTTACTAAAATTAGCTTTAGAGCAATCGAATGGGAATATTGAAAAAGCAGCGAGATTATTGAAGATTACAGGGCCTCAGTGTCGTTATCGGATGAAAAAAATAAATGAAAAAATATAAAGTAGCAATTCTTTCTGGTGATGGTATTGGTCCTGAAATAATGAAAGAAGCAATTAAAGTGTTAAAAACGATTGAAATGATATCAGGTGTTACATTTGAACTTGAAGAGGCTGATTTTGGTGCAAATGCATATTTTAAACTAGGACATTCTTTCCCAGAAAAAACGAAATATATTTGTATTAATTCTGATGCGATTTTAAAAGGGCCTGTCGGTCTTAGTTACGAAGAAACAAAAAAAATACCCATAGAACATCAGCCTGAAAGAGGAGCTATTTTACCATTACGGAATTTTTTAAATACATACGCAAATATTAGACCTGTATATTTATCTAAATATTTAAGTGAATTTTCACCATTAAAAAATGAAATAATACAGGATGGTATAGACTTTATTATTGTTAGAGAATTACTTGGCGGACTGTATTTTGGTGAAAAAACATTAGGAATAAATGAAAATGGTAAACGTTACGTTAAAGAAACACTAGAATATGATGAAGATCAAATCAAACAAATTTTAATTGTTGCATTTAAAATTGCAATGAAACGTAAAAAAGTTTTGCATCACATTCATAAAAGTAATGTATTGAAGTCTAGTGTTTTATGGAATGAAATAATTGAAGAACTTGCAGAACAATATCCTGAAGTTGAAATTAAATATCAATTAGTTGATTCAACAGCAACATTCCTTTGTCTAAATCCTAGTATGTTTGATGTGATGGTAATGGAAAATATGTTTGGAGATATATTAAGCGACCAAGGAGGCGGCATATTAGGCTCTTTAGGATTGATGCCTTCTGCATGTTTAGGAGATAAAGTGTCTTATTATGAACCATCACATGGATCAGCGCCTGACATAGCAGGCCAAAACATTGCTAATCCATACTCAATGATCGGCTCTGTAGCAATGATGCTAGAATATAGTTTTGGTATGGTTAAAGAGTCTAGAAGTATATGGGATGCGATCCAAAAAGTTTTGATAGATGGTTTTTGTACTCAAGATTTATTTAACCTTAATGAAAATACAACTTTAGTAAGTACTGATGTTTTTGGTGACAAAGTTGTGAGTATATTATCTGTCTCTTATACACATCTGACGCTGCCGACGAAGAGGATAGTGTA
>CAJXRC010000087.1 GCA_913058405.1 uncultured Colwellia sp.
CGAGATCTAGTACGGTCTCGTGGGCTCGGAGATGTGTATAAGAGACAGATAAAATTGCATTTACAATTGTAAATGGTTAATATGTGACCGCTTTATTTGAAAAATCAAACTCGATTTTTCTTTTATCTTTCCTAAAATAGAGCTCCAAACTATGAACTTAATAAGGATTATTCTGTGAATATCAATAAAAACTTAATAGCACTGGCGCTTGCTTCTGCCCTCACCGCCTGTGGCGACAGCTCAGATGACTCGACTACAAAAACAGATCCCGCAACGGACATACCTGTCATAACTGAAACGACCATTAATGGTAAGGCCATTAAAGGTGTTTTAACCAATGCTGTAGTAACAGTATACAAATTTGTTGATGGTAACCCGATAGTTTTAACAGATACGGAGCTTAAAGATGCAAATGTTAGCACTGATGGAGAAGGTAATTATACCTTTACAGTACTCGATTACACAGGTCCAATAAAAGTTGAATTATCACCAAGCACAGATGCTGCCAATCCAACAAAAATGACCTGTGATGCACCTGCTGGCTGCGGTGATGTAGCCTTTGGTCAAGAAATCAATTTAACCAGTGCGGATCCTAGTTTCAAGCTTGCTGCCATTTCACTTGTTGATGCTGATGCAGAAGTAAAGTTAAACGTATCAGCGTTAACTCACTTAGCTTCAAAACTAATTGAAGCCGATGAAGATGGTATTAATACAACAACCATAGCAGCACAATCATCTAAGATAGCAAATACTTTTGGTATTACAGGCGATATTACCTTACTCGAGCCAACAGTAACGGATGATGCAGCGGCTGTTGCGGCCGAAGATAATAATGACGAACTAAAATATGGTTTAATCAATGCAGGAATCATGGCAGCATTATTTTCAGGTGAAACCGATGATGCCGGTATATTATCAAGTAAGCTTGCAGAAGTTGCCGCTGATCTAGTTGAAAATGATGGTGCTTTTTTAGTTAATCAAGATGAAGATGATGGCTTTGAGTTAGCTTTGGCAGAAGTTCTTGAAGGTGCTGCCGAGTCAGCCAAAGCAGCTGCTGAGCAAATTGCGGCAGACGATACTTTAACGATAATTTTAAATTTAGCACAGTTAGAAACACAGCTTGTAAATGAACAGGCTTTCCAAGAAAGCAACGTAGGTTATGATGGTCGTGCCACAGTAGTTGTTGATGTACTTACCCAAGGTGATGCTGTAGCAAAAGCCCAAGCAATGGTCGAAGATGTTCGTTTGTTTACTCATTTATTTAATGACGAAACTAGCGATGGCGCAGGTATTAAAAGTCAAGGGGATGAATATGTCGCCTTGTTAGAAGCCGCTGGAACTATGGTTGAGGCTGAAGCCGACAGCTTTGAATTGATTGCTAAACTTAGTGATGCATTGTCCGCTATGAGTACCGCTCATGATGAAGAAACAATTACCAAAGCAGCCGCCGCTGCAGGCATTAGTATCTCAACCTATATAGACGGTGCTACCGGCATTGTTACTTTTGAAGAAGAAACAGCAACAGGTGGTATTCTTTTTACCGTAGAAGCAACTTCAGGCAGTGAAAAAGCTCTGTTGAATGTTTCGGCTGAATTTTCAGAAGATAATAAAAGTATCACCTTAACTATTGATGGTTTAGTTGAATCTGCGGGTGCTAAATTCACATTGAATGAGGGCAGTTTTGCAAAAGTTAACTTAGACACAGCAGCCTCACGTACAGCTTTGGATGATGATACTTATGAAGGTGAAATTGTTTCTGGCGAGCTAGAGCTAGCACTATCATTAGCACAAAAAGCCACGGATGCAGTACCAAATCCGGTTACTTTTGAAGGTATGGTAAAAACTAAATTATTGCTAATAGAAGAGCGCATTCTAAATGAAAACTGGGAATGGGATGACCAAAAGCAACAGAGCACCGCTAGTTATGGTCGCCCTGAGTTAGATAGCTTAGTTCTACCTGAGACATTAAGCTTAAGTGGTGCCTTCAACTCACTTGAAGGAGATGCAATCAGCGCAACTATAACTGTTAATATTGATGACTTAGCGACTTATGAGGCGCCAGAGTTTAAGTACATAGGAAAAGAAGTAGCAAACCTAGTCAATATTACTACTTCAGGTGACTCGATTGTTTGGACAGAGGCTGACAATGTTTCAGATGAAGAACAAGCAACTCTTATATATAGCTTATCTCATGATGCCCAAGCGGGGAACTGGACAGGCTCACGAAGCTTTATGTCAAAAAATGCAGAAGAACATTGGTCTGGTATGGGCAACGAACTAAAACACTTTAGCCGTACAGAAGATATTGGTTTAGATGTTCCAAGCCTTGTTTATACCTTAGCCTATATATCAGACAGTGAAGAAACGTCCTTCTGGGCTAAATCTGTTCGTATTACCCCTGTAGATGAAAATGGAGATGAAAAAGCTGACGGTTATCATTTTGAACGAATTACCACCACTGACGGTCAATATAACGGGCTTGTATATAACACCGAGGAAATGCTTAATAGCGATGGCAGTATCAACCTTGCTGCACTTGTTAATTCTAATGGCGAAATATTAACAGCAGGTGGTCAACAAGAGTGGACTAATGTCCAAAACCTAAATACCTATTTGACTGTTGAGGACTTCCTGCAAGAAAGGCCTTGGGAGTTTGTTGGAAATCCATACACATTAACTACTAACGCAGAGTATTTTGCCAACTCTCTAAATGAAGAGAATTCTCTTATTGTTGATGATATTGGTAAAGCGGTAATCTTCTTCAATGAAGAAGAGTTAGCTGAGATTGCTACTGGTGAATTTACCGAACTCAATCCTACAGCTTATTTAACGCAATCACTAATCAAAGATGTAGTAACTGTTGAAGTAAGTGAAGACGCTAATAGCGTAAGCTATTTAATCGAAAACGGCCTTTCGCGTGAATTTACATTTTCTGGAGCAGGTAATGGGAACTTTACCGCAGAAATAGCTACAACCGACTTAGAGGCAGGTGAGGAACATCATACAGCCACTAAAACAATTGTATCTAGCACCGAAGATATTGGTTTGAATGTTGACAAAGTTAGACTAAACATAACCGAGTCACACACAGCACATCCTACTGACCCGAATAGCGGCGGCCACCAAATCATTATCACTCCTAAAGACCATAATGGTGATGGTAATGCGGAGCAATTCGTCGCTAGACATGAGTACGGAGATCATTTTAATGCTAATGGCGAATTAGTTGATGAATCTAATGGTATTATTGTTCCAAATAGCATTTATGAAATATTCGACTCTTATGAAGAGGTATACTGGAATGAGCCAAGTTTTGCCAATGATGTACCTTTTAACCCTCTGACAGTTAACAGTGCTATAGAGTTATTTAAAAATATAATAGTTAATGAGTCACGCTCGCCTTATGTCTGGGTTGATGATGTTGGCCGACTAGAAGTTACTTTAAGTGACGAAGACTTAGACTCAGTTATTGCTAATAGTACCACTAAGTTTGATGGCTACAATACTGAAGCCGATGATAAAAACATATTAGAAGATGAAAATACCTTCCTTGACATTAATGCAGCACTGACATTAGAAGCTATCTTAGGTGACTACCAAGTTAAATTACAACTTTCGGGCGAGAGAAGTGCTCTTGAAGAGGGTACTTTTGATCTTAATATGAGTTACCGCTTACCTGGTGCCGATACGCAACGTTCATTTACTGCACATTACAATACCGAAGTAGAAGGTCGCTTAACGGCTAATAATGCTGATGGTGTAGTATTAGTACTAAATGAATCCGATGAAGATGCTACAGGTACGCAAGTACTAGGACAAATTCTCGTTGGTCCAACAGCTATCGTTGCTGCAACCATTGAAGATAGAGATGGCGCTATCTTTATAGTTTATGCAGATATTGATAATGATGGTGTACAAGAAGAAGAAAGTTTATAAATTTTACTTTGCTAATAACTACTAAACGATAGTCGTTTAGGATAAGTTAAAATGCCAGTCATCTATGACTGGCATTTTTTATAAGCTAACAAATAACCAATTTCTTCCAACAAGGAGTATTAGTGAAGATTAATTTACTTTGTGCTGTTACGTTAACTTTTTTATTTACCGCTAGTTGGGCGAATAAAAGTTACGCTAATAATAAACAATTCGATAATAATATTTCAGCTTATGTACTGAGTGAATCTTATAGTAATATTTTACCAATAAAACAACTCATTAATGATGAGTGGAAGCAAGCTCCAGCAACAGATTCAAGTATCGGTTTTACTCAAAATGAAACAGGCTTAAAAGCTTATTGGGGAAATATATCTTTTAATATTGCTCACCGAATTGATTACTTTGTATTTACTAACCCCGATACCGCGCAAGCTTTATATTTAGAGCGTACCGATCAACTGCTAACCACACAAGATAGTTATCAACTCGCGTTAAAATTACATCACCAACGCAGTAATGGTTTTAGGCTTGGTTATCAATGGCAGTTTGGCAGTTTTTCTACTGAGATTAACTTAGGTTACTGGGATGTTAGTGCTAGTAGAGAGTCTCAAATTACTGGTGAAATTTTTGGCGATAGTCAGAATAACATTACTGGCACTGCAGAAATTAGTGAGTCTTACAATGATAAAAACTTTTTAAAACACACTAATAACAATCAATGGGAAACTGATGGTTATGGTATAACACTTGATTTAGCTATCAATTGGCAAGTAACTGATAACTTTAATATAGACGTTGATATTAAAGATTTATACACACAATTTAGCATGAAAAGTTTAGGCTTTAGCCAGGGTAAAGTTGATACGGATGGCACTTTTATCAATAGCCTTGGTGGCAAGTCATATTTACCACTATATCGGGGTATTTTTGGTGCAAAAGATTTTGATTTCACCTTACCTGAACAAGTAAATTTAGTTGCGCATTACCAAGCAGAAAGTTTTACCACTGAAGGTTTCTCGCTGGGTTATCTTGCACGTTATAAACGACAAGGAGACGTTAACTTTTATTATGCGGGTGTAGAGCTGGGCTTTGAAAGTAGCGCTCTCAGGTTCATGTTAGATATGGAGCACCTTTATCCTGAGATTCAATATAGTAACTCATGGTGCGCTGTTACGCTTGCTATTGATGATATTGAGATAAATAAAGCAATGCAGTTTTCTTTAGGGCTGTCTGGGCAGTATTCTTTTTAAAAAAAAGGTGCTTATTACAAGCACCTTTTATAAATCATTGAGACGAAGTCAACTAGCTAGTCAGCAATATACTCAACGACTTCTAGGCCAAAGCCTGACAATGAGTGGTATTTAGTTTGTGAACTTAATAAACGCATTTTACTCACACCTAAGTTCGCTAAAATTTGAGAACCAACGCCAACATTACGAGAGCCAATGTGACGATTAGTTTCTTTTACCGTTTCACCAGCGTCAATTTTGGCATATTTTTCTACCAAGTTTATCAACTCAGCTGCCGACTCGTGTTTGCCTAATAATACAAGTACGCCACCCTCTTTAGCTATTTTTTCTAACGCACTTGCCATAGGCCAAGTTGCAACACTTTCACGTTGACTGAATAATAAATCTTTAAAGGTATTTTCTAAGTGAACACGAACTAACGTTGGCTCTTCGGCTTTGATTTCACCTTTAGTTAAGGCAAAGTGTGCTTGACCATCAATAGTGTCTTTAAACACTGTTAAATCAAACTCACCAAAAGCAGTAGGAAGTTTACACTGAGAAACTCGCTCGATAGTTGTTTCAGTCGCATTTCTAAATTCAATTAAATCGGCAATGGTGCCCATTTTGATATCGTGTTTTTGTGCAATGATTTCTAAGTCAGAACGGCGCGCCATCGTGCCATCTTCATTTAAAATTTCGACAATAACAGCAGCTGACTCAAAACCAGCCATACGTGCTAAATCAACACTTGCTTCAGTATGACCTGCGCGATTCAACACACCACCATCTTTAGCGATTAGTGGGAAGATATGGCCTGGTTGAACGATACTAAGATGTGTTGCTTCTTTATTTGCCGCAGCAAGCACAGTCGTTGCACGATCAGCAGCAGATATACCTGTAGTTACACCCGTAGCCGCTTCAATTGATACGGTAAAGTTAGTACTAAACTGTGCCTCATTTTTATCTACCATTAAGGGTAGCTTTAATGTCTCACACTTTTCACGACTCATTGGCATACAAATTAAGCCACGGCCATGGGTTGCCATAAAATTAATAGCTTCAGGGGTCACTTTTTCAGCGGCCATGATGAAGTCACCTTCATTCTCTCTGTCTTCATCATCCATTAAAATAACCATCTTACCTAAGGCAATATCTGCGATGATTTCTTGTGGGGTATTTAAATTCATTTCGGCCTCTTTAAATGGCTAGCTATGTTGTTAGCCTATTTTAACTATTCTTATTGAGTATATTTTATGAGTTCATGAAGTAGATGGACTCACCGTTTAATCTTTCACTAATATTTATCATTTTGCTCTAAAAAAGGTTATTTAATAAAACCCGCTCTAGATAACATAGATTCGCTAATATTCGACGTTGATGCATGCTCACTATCATTGTTTTTAGTCAATAACCGTTCTAAGTAACGAGCAATTAAATCTACTTCTATATTTACTTTGCTACCTACTTGATACTGAGCAAAGATGGTTTCTTTTACCGTATGTGGCACTATCGTTAAGCGAAACTTTCCTTTTGAGCCATTTTCAGCAAGTGAATTCACCGTTAAGCTAGTGCCATCAATAGTCACAGAGCCTTTTTCGGCAATATAATGCGCTAAATTACTTGGCATACTTAACCAATATTCAATACTATTACCATTGTTATTTATGGCTAATATTTCACTAACACCATCCACATGGCCTGAAACCATATGACCACCAAAACGTGTGCTCGCCAACATCGCTTTTTCAAGGTTTACTTTACTGCCAACCTTATAGTTTGCAAAACCAGTACGTTGCAGTGTTTCGTTCGACACATCTGCGCTGTAGCTGCCATTACTCTTGCTCTTATCAAAATCAACCACTGTAAGGCAAATACCATTTGTTGCAATGGAGTCACCCAGTTTAACATCACTCATGTCCAAGTTATTGGTATCTATAACTAAACGAGCACCTTGGGCATTAACATTGATGGCTGTTATAGAACCAACAGCTTCGATAATTCCTGTAAACATAGACTTCTCTACTTAATGTTGTGTTAGTTGGCTAGTAATGCGGATATCTCCACCGACCATACGAATATCACTAATGGTTAATGCCTTAGCTTGGTTTAGCCTTGAAATAGAAGGCATTTCCACTAAATTTTTACCATCGCCACCCATTAATTTAGGTGCTTGGTAAAGAATAAGTTCATTAACTAAATTTTGCTCAATAAAGGCACCACTTAACTGTGCCCCGGACTCAACTAAAATATCATTAAGTCCTCGTTTTGCTAGATATTCTAACAAAGCCTTTAAATTTATTTTCAATTTACCTTGAGCATTTTTCGTCATAGGTAATTGCACCTGTTCTACGAAATGAGGCCATTTTGGTAAGTTTTCAAGATCTGACTCAACTTTATTTTCAACATGCCTTTGAACTTCACCATTAATAAGCAAAATTGGTGACTCATGTTCGAATAATGCGAGGTCTGGCGTTAATCTATTTTGACTATCGATAACAATGCGTAATGGTTGGCGAAGGGTTTCTTTAGGGTAGTTATTTTTCAACTCACCTAACTCAGACCAACGAACTGTCATCTTGGCATTATCGAAAAGAACTGAATCTGCACCGGTTATAATCGCACAGCTTTGCGCTCGTAAACGCTGAACATCTTGTCGTGCGTCCGCTGATGTAATCCATTTACTTTCGCCACTCGCCATGGCTGTTTTTCCATCAAGACTTGCTGCTAATTTACAGCGTACATAAGGCAGGTTATTGACCATCTGATGAATAAAACCAACGTTAAGCAGTCTAGCACTTTGTTCTAGCAAACCAGATTTTACTGTAATACCAGCTTTTTCAAGAAGGGCTAAACCATTACCTGAGACTTGTGGATTGGGATCAACCATGGCAGCAATAACATGGCTAACACCAGCATCAATTAATGCTTTTGCGCATGGCGGCGTACGACCAAAATGGCTGCAAGGTTCAAGAGTGACATAGGCGGTAGCGCCTTTTAATAAGGTAAGGTTATTTGCTTTTGCGTGTGCTAAAGCATTAACTTCGGCGTGACCTTGTCCTGCTTTTTGATGATAGCCTTCACCGATAACCTGACCAATGCCATCTTTATAGCTCACCAACACACAACCAACTCTAGGGTTGGGAGAAGTAGTAAAGTGCCCTTTTTTCGCCAAATCAATAGCTATGGACATAAACTCATGGTCTTGCTCAGTAAAGTCAGTCTTATTAGTAGCGCCCCGCATAGTCATATTATTTAACCGTTTTTGCTGTTTTAGCTTTTTTAGTTTTACCATTTTTTTCTTTACCTAATCGGGTGATCTCATCAGCAAATTCACTGATATCTTCAAACGATAAATAAACAGAGGCAAAACGTAAGTAGGCAACTTTATCTAACTCTTTAAGCTGCGCCATAATTAAGTCGCCGAGCATTTCACTGCTAATCTCTCTTTCACCTGTAGCACGCATTTGAGACTTTAACTTATTCACAGCCAACTCTATTTGTTCCATGCTGACAGGACGCTTTTCTAATGCTCGAGTTAAGCCACTCAGCATTTTATCTTCATTAAACGGTTCTCTGCTGCCATCACGCTTTATAATTCTTGGCATCACCAATTCAGCACTTTCAAAGGTAGTGTAACGTTCGTGACAGGCTAAACATTCACGACGTCTTCTTACTTGATGGCCATCAGAAACTAAACGTGAATCGATGACTTTAGTGTCATTCGCTGAACAAAATGGACAATACATGATTTACCTACGGAGATTAAAACTAAGTTTACGGACAAAAAAAATGGCCGCTCAAGGCGACCATTTTAATATAAATTCACAGATATTAGTGAATTAGTTTTTCATTCCAGAATTTACTTTTGGTAAACAGGGAAACGAGCACATAATTCTTTAACTTGATCTTGAACACGTTTGCTAACGTCTTCATTTTCAATATCATCAAGAATGTCACAAATCCAGCCAGTTAATGCCTTAGTTTCTTCAGTACCAAAACCACGACGAGTAATCGCTGGAGTACCTAAACGTAGACCTGAAGTAACAAACGGAGAACGTGGATCGTTTGGTACTGAGTTTTTGTTTACTGTGATGTGTGCTTTACCTAAAGCGGCATCAGCATCTTTACCAGTAATATCTTTATCGATTAAATCAAGTAACAATAAGTGGTTTTGAGTACCGTTAGATACTACTTTATAACCACGGTCTTGTAATACAGCTACCATAGCTAAAGCGTTATCTAAAACACCTTGTTGGTAAACTTTAAATTCAGGAGATAATGCTTCTTTAAATGCAACAGCTTTTGCTGCAATGATGTGCATTAATGGACCACCTTGACCACCTGGGAAAACGGCGCTGTTTAATTTTTTATAAACATCTTCGTCATTACAACCAGAAACAATTAAACCGCCACGTGGGCCAGCTAATGTTTTATGCGTAGTTGTCGTAACAACATGAGCATGTGGAACTGGGTTAGGATAAAGACCTGCAGCGATTAAACCAGCAACGTGAGCCATATCTACGAAGAAGTAAGCACCAACTTTATCAGCAATAGTACGCATACGTGCCCAATCAACAACACCTGAGAATGCTGAGAAACCACCGATGATCATTTCTGGTTTGTGCTCTACCGCTAAACGCTCTAATTCTGCGTAATCGATATCGCCAGTTTCAGGGTGTAAACCATATTGGAAAGCTTCATAAGACTTACCAGAAAAACTTACATGTGAACCATGAGTTAAGTGACCGCCATGAGCTAAGCTCATACCTAACACTTTACCACCAGGCTTAACTAACGCTTGGAAAACTGCTGCGTTAGCTTGTGAACCAGCATGAGGCTGAACGTTAGCGTAAGTAGCACCAAATAATTCTTTAGCGCGGTCAATAGCTAATTGCTCAGCGATATCAACATATTCACAACCACCGTAGTAACGCTTGCCAGGGTAACCTTCAGCGTATTTGTTAGTAAGTTGTGAACCTTGAGCTTCAAGAACGCGTGGGCTACAGTAGTTTTCAGAAGCAATTAATTCAATGTGCTCTTCTTGACGAACAACTTCATTGCTCATTGCTTGATAAAGTTCTGGATCAAATTCAGCAATATTCATATCACGAGTAAACATGTTTTATTCCTTAAGTATTTCAGCCCAAGGCTGCAAACGGTGTCCTAGTTAACAACTAAGTAAACTTAATGACTTAGTCAGGTAACTTGAACACACAAAAATTAGTGGCAGTATTTTGCCTGATTTTTGCCTGTATGTACACGGCAAAACGGGCTAGCCTTAGTGCATTTCGCACTGTTCTATAGCGTAAGTTGTTAAGCTACTAAACTTAACAGCGCAATAAAAGTTTTCACCAAAGCAAGCAAACAGACTATAACCAATAAAAAAGCAAGTTACAACGAATTTAAAACAGAAAAGAAAACAAATACCCGAATAATAAACAGGTATGACATGTAAAGTTCAAATTTTCAATGGAGTCATAAATATTCTTATAAGACAAGAAAGGCTGACTCCATAGTTATCGGTTATATTGTTTATCCGAAGTTGTTTATGACTTTTTATTTTTAGATTAAGTTAAGTTGGCTCAGCTCTTTAGTGCGCTTTTTATGGAACCAATGACTGACCAGCCACAAACTAACGATGACAATATTGATAACAAAGAAAGGCGGCCAGGGTGACTTTTCTGATCCACCAATCATAGCGTATATATACCAATTAGCTGCCGGTAATATTAACCAGCATGAAAGCTTAATTAATTTAATATATTTAATCGACGATTCTACCCCTGCAATAGCATTCGTCACTGCTTTATCAGGACTATCACAACTGTGTTGCCAAATGCGCAAACGTATCTTAATCTCATAATAAACAAAGACAACCGAGGTTATTGCTCCAAACGCAAGGTAAGCAATAGTTGCTGTTCCCCAATCTCCTTGATACAGGCCAACTACTAGCGCAATGATAAGCCCTATCGTAGCAATGGCATCAATCGCCAATAAAGACTTAGCTAATAAAGTACGTTTTTTAGTTTGTTTCAATAAGGCTTGAATGTCTGTTTTTTCATAAGGCTGACTTTGCCAATCTTGGCTGAGGCTAAGCCATTGTTCATCAAGTATATTCGCCACTTCTGTCTGAGTACGTGAGACAGCACCTGTACTGAACTTGTCATGGGCTTCTCCATGAGCGCCTTGATAAAATTCATTCTTTTCAGGCAATTTATCGTTAATCATAAAGCCTCCAACATTTTAGCTAAGGTTTGTTTAGCGCGCTGTAACCTGACACCAACAAGGTTAGTTGTAATAGCTAAAACCTCGGCAATTTCTTGGTAACTCATACCTTCTAATGCAAGAACTATCACCTGCTGTTGCTCTAGTTTTAACTGACGAATAGCTTCGGCTAGTTTTTGTTGGCGCTGACTCTGATTAAGTGATTGATAAGGTGTCGGCTGACGTTCATCTTTTTCAACCTCGACACTAATAGCACTTAAATCTTGATCAGCTTTAATGGTCTTGACTGCCTTAGCAACGTGTGTCGCTAATACATTGTGCGCAATACGTGCAACAAAGGTTTTTACCGCAGAGTCTTGACGAAATTTAGGTAAGGCTCGCCAAATATTTAACGCAATCTCTTGAAAGAGCTCATCTTGAATAGCAACTTTTGCTTCAAAGCCGGTAATGATATGGCGCAGCAGCTTTTCATGCTCCGTCATCCATTGGGTAAATACGACTTGATGATCTAGAACCTGCGGCTCTACTGAATAACAATCCAATGCATTTTCCTGGCAGTCTGCTTTCGTTATGATTAACTTACTTAAATTTAACATAATATTTACTGTGAGATCGTCATTTTATCATCAGTGTCGCGATATACCCAAACCACATGAAGATGCAGGTTTCACATGGTTTGGTTATAAACGATAGGCTTAACTTAGTGCCATTACTACTTTTTCTGATTGAAGCTTTTTAGCTAATGCTAAGACTAAAGCAACCGTGATGGCTATAGTCACGCCACTCGTTGCAAATACAGCTAGCCAATCAACATCAACACCTTTAAAGATATTCTCAATAATCATAGATTGCCCCGCAATTGGCAGCCAATTTAACCACTGAGGACGATCATCCATCATAGAAACAACAAAAGGAATAAACGCAGGAATACCAATAAGAATACCTACCGTTGATTGTGCTTCTTTAAAGCTCTTTGTCTGAAATGCCACAAATAATTGACAGGCTGACGCAAAGAAACAAATAGGTAATAGTAATAACAACAAAACAGCAGCAGTCGACAGATCTAAACTAAAGGTTGCACCAATTTTGGTTAAGTCGACAAAACCCACTGAAACCGAAGTTAGTATCAATATCAATAACACACCAATAACAGCTACTGTTGAAGCACTTATCAATTTAGCTAACACTATTTTTAATGTACTCACGGGTTGGCAGAGCAACATTTCAAGCACATTACGTTCACGTTCCCCAGCGCTTGAATCTATAGCAACCGATAGACCCGACATAAAGGCAGCTAACATCAAGTAAATGCCAAGCATCATTGAAATAAGCATAAAGGTGGCATCAGGCTTTGCTGTGTCTTGCTCAACCAATTTCACCGGGTTCAATAAACGTATATCTACGCCACGAAGTAACAATCGTTTATAACCAATAGACATTGAAAAACTACGCACCGCACTGTTAATCCGTCTTACTGGCGGCTGAACAGCTTTATCAGTAAAGTCAGCTTGTAAATGCAACTTTATTGGCTTACCTTCAGCCATATCTACCGCATAATCTTCAGGGATCTCGATGGCTATATTACGTTGTTCCCAAGTCGACTTTTCATCATCTGGTACATCGGAAAAATCTAATAAATTACTATCTGCAAAGTGCTTTATTAACTTAGGTGCGTGTTCAGCACCACTAAATTTGACATAGACAGGTGGCTCATCTACTAGCTTTTCGATCATAATTTTTGACATAACCATTATGCCAACAGGCGCTAAGATAGCCATCATCAACGCAACCATCAATGCCCGTTTATCGCGAAAAGCTTCCCTGTATTCCTTTACCACTAATGCTTTTAATTGGATGAAGTTTATATTTGAAGTAATCATGCAGCGACTCCTTCATCTGAGCCAATTAATTTAACAAACGCTTCTTCTAAATTCTGTTCACCTGCTAATTCACATAACTCTTGCGGAGTCCCTTGGGCAGCAAGTTTTCCATTAGCCACAATAATAACTCGGTCGCATAAAGCGGCAACCTCTTGCATAACGTGCGACGAAAATAAAATACAGTGCCCTTTTGCTTTAAATTTAGCTAAATGATTACGTAAAATACGAGTACTCATTACATCTAAACCGCGAGTTGGCTCATCAAGCACAAAGTTTTGCGGTTGATGGACTAACGCTTGAGCTAACGTAACCTTCATACGTTGCCCTTGAGAAAAACCTACAGTTTTTCGGTGCGCTAAATCACCTAACTCTAAATCCTGAACCACTTGATCTATTGCTTGTTTTTTAGTTTTCCCCGACATGCCATGGAGACTGGCAAAATAATCAATTTGTTCATATGCGGTTAGACGTTCATACAAACCAAACTTGTCAGGGAAAATACCTAATTTAGCCCGTGCAGCGAGTGGAGCATCAGTAACGCTAATACCATCAATGGTAGCAAAACCTTCATCGGCTGAAAGCAAACCATATAAGGTGCGTAAGCACGTTGTTTTTCCGGCACCGTTTGGGCCTAAAATCCCCGTGATTTCACCATCTTTTGCTGTAAAAGAAAGTCCATCAAGCGCCTTCACCGTATTTTTCTTGTTTTTTTTATCAATAAAACTTTTATGTAAATTGTTTACTTCAATCATTGTTTTTTTCCTTCAAACATAATTTATTCTTATTCGTGCAACTTCTTGCCATTGCAAGTGCGCTACTGAATACCATTAACACTGGTCATAAAGGTTTCTTGGGGAATGTCTTTTAAACAAGACTCATCGAGTGTTTTAGGCGTTTTACTGGTTAAAAACTCATTAATAATATCGCTAGCACACGTACTCATTGCCACGGTATGTGAAGCATTTTCAACAATAATATGATGGCTATTAGGTAAAGTGTTCGCCGAATATTCACCATTACTTGGTGGTGTTACTGGGTCTAAGTTACCTGATAAAATCAACGTCGGAATATTTGCTGTAACACTTTGGTAAAAACCCTCACTCGGGCGGTATTCAGGGAAGAATGGACACACTATATCCCATGCTGAGTGGCTATCTTGACCATCAAAGTTATTGTTCGCATCCGCAGCTTTATCCGCTTCCGATACTCTTGGTATGTCTTCATTACAGACAATATTAAAAAGTAAGCCTGTATAAACGAGTTGCTCGTCTTCTGTACGCGCCATCAAACCAATGAGTGGTTGATAGTTTCCTAAAAAGGCTTGGTGTATAACGAGCGGCACCATTGAACGACCTTCCATACCATAAAGCTGAAAACGTAAGTTGCCGGTAAATTTAGTATCATCAATAACAAGTTTTGTCGGTGTACCTAAACGAGGATGCAAGATATCAATACTTGCCGGCTCTTTAGCTAAGCGTGCTTTTACCGTTTGAAATTCTTCCGCTAAATTAGGGAAAGCTTTATTGCAAGACTCACTGTTTTTACAGTTTTCAAGCAAGAGATTGAAAGAGCGAGCGCCACTTTGACCAAACATGCCAATAGGCACTTCGATAGGACCAACGCTATCTAATACCACACTTTCGAGAGACTCGGGAAACATACGCATAAAAACCAAACCTGCACGGGTGCCGTATGAACCGCCATAAATGTTCAGTTTTTCGTGACCTAATGCCGCACGTATTGCATCAAAATCTCTAATTGCATTTTCCGAATTGTATTGAGTTACATCACCTTTAAACTGAGCAACACAATCTTTTACTTCTTGTGGATTCAACGCGTCAGGTAGAGAGCTATAGACATTATCTACTGCTTCAAAGTCACACGATAATGCACTACTTTCGCCAGTGCCACGTTGATCGACTAAGATAATATCGCGCGTTTTGCGTACTTCTCTAAAAACGTGATTTAACCCTGTTGCTAATTCAACCGCCGCTTGACCTGGACCACCCGCTAAAAACATTAGCGGTGCTTTGTATTCACTGTCATCAATAGCAGGCAATACGGCAAAATTTATTGATATTTTATCTTTATCCGGCTGCTGATAATTTTCTGGTACTTCAAGTTTGCCGCACTTTACTTGTGAGCGTATTTCACCTAAATGGCAGTTTTCCAAAATTAATTTATCAGCATTTGCCCAACTCGTTGCCGATAATGACAACAAAACTAGCGCTAAAAGACTTTTCCACGTTACGTTCATTTTATCTTTCCTTAATAAAGCATTGGACAGTTAGTCTGAAGGTTTAATCATTTATTACAGGAAAATGAAAATAAAGTTGATAAACGATCCCCAAGCAATCAATAAGTAGACAAATAGCTACTTTATCCATCACAAGACTAAAAAAGTTGAAATAGCCATTCCCAAACGCCTGAATAAGCGATATGGTTTAGTTATATCTTTTTTAAATGAGTAGTGGGGTTTTATATGGACTTAAATCAATGGGTAGATGAATTATTTGAAGTGTTTGATGAAGATAAAGACGGCGTGATAAGTCGTTCGGAATTTGTTGAGCTGATTGACGTTTTATTACAAGACAAAGGTATTCGCATGTGCGAAACCATTTTTAACCGCTTTGATAAAAACCACAGTAATTCTATCTCTAAAGATGAGCTAAAAGATATGGTTATTGAGTTAGCGCTTTAGCTAAAGCCAGCTCAACTCGGATACCAAGGCTAAAAAACTTTAGCCTTAGATAAACTCTATCTTTACTTTGTTTGGTGTTATATCGACACTCGGCGTACGTTCGCACACTAAACTTAATAAAGCAGCTCATTATGACTGATCAGAAAGGCTCCCCGTCTGCTACCTCTCAGCCAAACGCCTATAGTCAAAGTGAAGAAAAACTGAATGTTTTAAGCCATGCTTTTGGTTTATTGTTAAGTTTTATAGCACTATTTTTACTATTAAAAAATAGCCATGGCGAACTTAACCGAATCGTTAATTTTAGCATTTTTGCCAGCAGTGGCATTCTGCTTTTTCTCGCCTCAACTCTTTATCATAGTTCAACGAATAAACGCGCTAAGCAATTATTGAAGCTGCTAGATCACTGCGCAATCTATTTACTTATTGCAGGCACTTATACACCACTGTTAGCCATCACCTTAGCAGGCCCACTTGGTTATACTTTGCTGGCTTTTATTTGGCTCTTTGCCTTATCAGGTATACTATTCAAAATTAAATTCGGCAATAAATACAAAAAAACGTCTCTGGCCACCTATTTAGGAACTGTCTCTTATACACATCTCCGAGCCCACGA
>CAJXRC010000088.1 GCA_913058405.1 uncultured Colwellia sp.
ACAGACAATCTTTTCAGTAAATCTACTTGTTCAAAGATTTCTTTTTCCATGAAAGAACTGTGTTCGTCTTTTGATATTACTTTGGTGCAATGCTTGTGACTAATGTAGTGAATCTTGTTATTAATAGTACCATTACATAGTTTTATTTCATGGGTATTTAGTTTTATCAATTCGTTGTCTTTAGGGTAATATATCTTGGAGCAATCAGTTCCTAATGCCATAGGATCCGACGCCATATAAGCACTGTTATGACCTTCTGCTATAACTAAAGGACTGTCTTGCTTAATTGCATAGATATTACGACTTGACCCATTAATCAACACACCTAGGGCGTAACTACCCTGTAACTGGGCGATAGTTTTTTGTATAGCCTCTTCCTGAGTCATTTTCTGGGTAAGGTAGTGATTTATCAAATGGGGTACCACCTCACTGTCAGTTGAGCTATCAAAGTGATGACCCCATTGCATTAATTGCTGCTTAAGATGAAGGTAATTTTCGATAATACCATTGTGTACGACAGATACTTGACCACATTGATGCGGGTGAGCATTGGTTACATTGGCTCTGCCATGAGTTGCCCAGCGTGTATGACCGATGCAGCAATCACCCGTTAGAGGTTGCATTGATAGTCTTTGTTTTAGGTTGTTAAGTTTACCTTGAGCCTTGATTGTCTGGATTTCATTATTAGATAATATTGAAATGCCTGAAGAGTCGTACCCTCTGTACTCAAGTCGACCTAACCCCGCTAAAACAGGTTCTATTGCTGACTCTGCTACTGCTCCGATTATTCCACACATATAAAGTTCCTTTTAGTATTAATCAATATTCATGTATAGCGTTATCACTGCAGTTATTAGGCCATTAAATATAGCTAGTAAAATCAATGCATTGTTTGTTGTGTTTATATTTATGTCGCATTTTACAACGTGTTTTTTGCTAATTAGGAATACATTTGAGAATCTGAGAGTAGCAATGCAAATTATAATATTGCTGTGCTGATAGTTTCGCTTGATGAGAGATTTTTAATAACAAAGTAGGGTCATTGACTAAACGTGCTAGTGCTTTACTTAGACTTTCTCTATTATTTGGAGCATATTTTATACAGTCATATCCGTCAGTTAAGTGTTGATCCCAATAAGCGTTATCAGCGGGAATTACGATAACGAGTCCAGTAGCCATTGATTCCAAAATGGATAGCCCAAAAGGTTTACCTTTAGCAGTAGAGATAAATATTGATGAGTTTGCACTATTACTATTTGAATTTTTAAGGTTAGTTTCCCTGTAAATATTATTGACCTTGTTAAGGATATATATATTTAAATAGGCATCGCTTTGTGGCTGAATAAAACAAACCTTGGCAGAGCATTTATTAGCGTTTTTATAGGTAATTTCATAGGTATTATTGAGCTTACTAACTGCATCAATAAAGAGTTCTAAGTGTTTCCATTTTAATAAAGAAGCGGCTGATAGAGAAACAATTTGATCATTACTCTCTTTTAGTTTACTTGTTGAGCTGATGATATTATTTACGAAAGGAGTGACTTTTTTATTTTCCGTGTAGTTATCGTTATTTTGTGATTTTAATCCTTGTAAAATAGAGTGATGAGTTGATGGTAAATAAAATATCTGATTTGCTCGCTTTAGGCCAAAATCTGTAACCTTAGAGTTAGCAATACCACCGTGAATAAGTTGAATTATTTTTATATGAACGAGTTCACTCAGTAGATAAAGAGATAAATCAACACACGGACCAGACAAACCGATAACCTTTCTGAATCTTTTCAGTTTCATCATATTTGAGATCAGAGAAAATAAATAGATAAAGTGTTTTATGAAGTAAAGTAAGCCAGTTGTTTTATTTTGCAGAAAAGGAGGGGAAAATAACTGAACGAAATGCACATTGCTATCGCGCCATGACTTTTCATCATTTGAAATAACCCAAACGTCGATACTGCTGGGTAGCTCAGAAACTATTGTTTTCATCACTGTTTTAGACCCGTTTCTAAACGGTACAGGATCATAAATTAACACCCGTTTAATCATGACTTTTCTCCCATGAAAATCTCAACGCAAAGTGTTTATAGCTTTTACTTAGAAAGGCTTTTATTCCTATTTTAGTCTGTAATTCCTTATTTTGCTTAATATTTATCTTAATATTTTATTAGGTTTTACGGTGATTTACTCGTAATCAATGAGACTCAAAGTTCCTGAAGAGTGCTGTCCGTATAAATATAAATCCTGAATTACAGACAGGTAATAGTAATTCGCAGAGTTCCTTATAAAAGAGTTAATGTTATGATAATAAAGCTTTATTTATTAATAATGCTTTATGTAAGCAGTGATACCATATAGTAATAATAAATATTAAATGCTATGTCTTAACGTATTGAATTTAATGTTTTTTATGGTAGGTTGTTAAACTTGAATCTAGCATTGAAACTGATGTGCCTATAGAATTAGTTGTTATATGTACCGGAGGGAGATTACTTTGAAATTCACCATTGCAACTTTAATTCAGGCGCTATTCGCATTAATTGGTTTAGGAATAGTAATGTATTCCTATATTGAAAGTGATTTGAGTATTTTCATAAGTATTGTCTTTTATGTTTTAGTACCTTCATTAGGCGCTTATGGGACTTATTTTAAGAAGCGAAGTGCGATACTTGTTTCTCTCATTTTTTTTATCTCACAAGTTTATCGAAACATTAGTACTGATAATCTAATTCCAAATATTAGGCCAATAACAATTTCTTTTCCTTTTGGTGATTTTTCAAATGGGCATGGATATTTAATTGATTTCTTTGCTATTTTTATGGCAATATTTTTAGCTTGGTTACTTAAAGAAGTAATAGCTACTAACAAGCTAATAAACAAGAACTTAAAATAGTTAACTGTTTTTAGTTTCTCAACATTTTTGTAAACAACTTTGCCCATCACAGGGCGTTAACTGGCTTCGTTTATGCCACTATTTTAGTAAAGGAATAATAAATAATGAAAAGCACAAAGTGGTATAAAAATCCTGAGATGATAGTTGCGCTATCTGCTCTACTTATTGGGTTGGTCACCGCTTTCACTTCCATTTATTCAGCCTATGTAGACCGTGAATATGCAAGAGCATCTGTTTGGCCAAGGCTAGAAATATTCAGAAGTTATAACGGTAATTCATTTAGCTACGGAGTAACTAATAATGGTACTGGTCCTGCATTAATAAAATATGCAAAAATCCAATATGGTTCAAAATATATAAAGACATGGAAAGATATCGAGTCATTTAATAATATTACGCAGTCGCATATTGGCAATAGTACCTTATCACCTCAAAACAGCATTACCCCTGTTTCATACAAAGGAGTTGATGCTGAGGTTTTTGTGAAAACAGATGATTTGATAGGTATAGAGCTCTGTTATTGTTCTATTTACGAAGAGTGCTGGGTAATTGATAGAGGTAATCTACCAACACCTGTAGAAGGTTGTGCTATCGATAAAGAACAAAAGTTTCTACAATAATCTGCCAGTTAACAAACTATTTAAACGAGATAAATACAGTTGACTGTTTTCGTCCCTCAATATTTTAGCCAACTATTCTACCCGCGCTTAGCAAGGCGTTAGCAATACTAAAGAGTTTGTATGAAAATTAATTTTAAAGTAGCCGAATTAGAAGACTCAACAGCCATAGGATCTTTAGTTGTAGAGCTGACAAATGAAATCAGTGAATTAACAAAAGCGCAGCATTTTGATATTAATCTCAATAGTACAATTGAGCGTTGTCGTGAACTAATTCGTGAGGGTCATTACGCTGCAATTGTGGGTAAATATCAAAATAAGCCTATTGCAATTGCTACTTTTACAGAAACATATGCTTTATACGCAGGGGGTAAAATTGGGTTGATTCAAGAGTTTTATATTTCCCCTGAATGTAGAGCTACGGGTGTTGGAACTATGCTAATCGAACAAGTTAAAAAGTATGGCAAGCAACACGACTGGTCTTGTATTGAACTATGTACTCCACCGTTACCTGAATTTGAACGGACATTAAACTTCTATCAACAAAATGGTTTAATTCCTGTTGGTGGTCGTAAAATGAGGCAGACCTTGGTGTAAGATATTGTTAAAAAGGCGCAAACGAACACGTAAAATTGACTGCCTTTAGGTAGATGGAAACTATTTATTAATCAGAAGAGGTATAAAATGGAAGTTTTAGAAAAAGCAATTGAAGGCGCGTACAAAGCTCACATCTCATCATTATATAAAGTTTTATCTCAATCGCTATTGTCTGCTGGCGGTGATCTTAACGAAATTTCTGCCGCCGAAATTAGGTTCAAAAAAGGTTTGGTTTTTGCTGCAGATGTAAGGAGTAAAGCTAGAGCAGCAGCTGGCTTATAAACTTATCTAAGAAAATAAAAGCAGGGATACACAAAGCTTGCTCGGTTCCACTTATTTCAACAAGCATAACTGAGCTTGTTAAGCGAAAGGAGTCTTAAATGTCATCTGTGCCTAAAAATAAAGAAGAGTTACAGCAATCAATAAAGGTAGCCTTTGAAAAAATTTTAGCGGATTACTCAACAATCCCATCTCAAATGTCACGTGAAATAGGCATCGCTGGTAGTGTGAAAGGAACCGAAATTAGTGTTAGTGACACCATTTCTTATCTGATTGGGTGGGGGAAGCTAGTTTTAAAGTGGTACGATTTAAAGTCTAAAAATGAAGCTGTTGATTTTCCAGAGACTGGATATAAATGGAATGAACTAGGTCAATTAGCTCAACATTTTTATTCTCAATATCACAGTTGGCCTTACGATAAGCTCATTCATGAGTTCACCGTTACCACTGATCGTATTTTAGTATTGATCGACTCTCTAGATAACCAAAAGCTTTATGGTGAAATTTGGTTTGATAAATATACGTTGGGAAAAATGATTCAATTTAATACATCATCACCAATGGTAAATATGCGCGGTAAAGTAAGGAAGTACAAAAGAGTGAATGCTATAGAATAGTAAATTCACCAAGCTGTTAAATACGGATAAAATACTACTCCTTCATCGTTAATGCTATTCAACTATTACTTAACCCTTTATTGGTGCGTTATAGTTACAATAGGTCCCCTGAACTCTATCTTGCTTTGTAAAGTTAGCCATATAGAGGCAGCTCTTAAACCTTCAAAGCACTCTGCTCAATTGTCTTTTAGTTCAATAAAACAACGATATTTATCGAACCTATAGAGGATTTAAAGTTGGCCTATTCATCTACTCTCTGAAGACAGCGTCCTCTTGGTTCATCGCCTTCATGAAGTACAATATCTGAATGAAGAAATTGTGCAGCCTCTGCAGAACCTTTTACCTTAGACGCACTGCGTATTAACATATCTGATTCAAACTCAGATAGGACACTCTCTCTGATCCCTTTCTCTCTCCATTGAGAAAAGGGTCTACATCCTTTTGATATGCCTCTAGCCAAGGCGAGTGCATCTAGTAAAGCTTGATTTGCACCTTGTCCTTTGAATGGACTCATAGGGTGTGCAGCATCTCCAATCAAGGTCACTTGAGTTCCCTTCTCTAATAGCTCTTGCTTGAGTAGGGCTCGGTCGTATACAGGATAACCAGAAACTTGAGCTTCTAGTGTTGCGGATAAAATTTGGGGAATAGGATCGTGCCACTGACACCTTCGGTATGCTTCTTCTTTGAGTGCTTGAGGTCCTAATGCACTCAATGCTTTAGCCTCTTCTTCTGGCATTGGATAGCTGAGTTGCCACATGACCGAGTCTGACGAATACGGCATGATGTAGATGCGCTCGTGACCATTGGCTGTTTGAAATACCGTAGCAGAGTCTAGTAATGAACTTTCAAGCCCGTCGAGAGCTGCCAAAGGACAAATCCCTAAAACAACGATGCAACCTAGATATTGTAAAGGACTGGCATCTTCACCGATTAATAATTTTCTCACTGAACTGCGAATACCGTCAGCTCCTACCACAAGGTCTGCTTTGACGTGCTTCACTTCTTCCACACCTTCAACCTGAAAACTCAGTTCAACAGCTTTATCCTCGCTTTCCTCCTTATATCCAACTAACTGGTGTCCCCACTGGACCTGATCATGTCCACCGAGCTGTTCAAGCAAGGCTAAGCGTAATGATTGTCGTGCGATATGAACATTTCTGCGCTTAACAGAGGATTTTATATCAGAAGGTAGCCACTTTCTGATCCCCCATTCACCAATAACTTTCCCTTCGGTAGTATGAACAACATGTCTTGTTGAGATCAGTCCGTCTTCTAAAGAAAAGATACCTAATCCTTCAATCGCTTTACTGGCTTGTTGCAATGTAAGTCCATAACCTTGGGATCTAGCATCGAAACTGCTATCGCGCTCATAGAGTGTAAAAGGAATACCACGGTGCATACACGCTACAGCTAAAGCAACGCCTCCAATACCACCACCAATAATCGCAACGTGTGGGTAGTTTTCAATATTTTTTATAGGGTGGTTAGCCGATTGAATTAAACCTGAACCGCAACAATTCAAACAATCATAAAGGTGGCCTTTAGGGCGAACGGGTGCCGTGCCTTGGTTATTTTTTATTTTAAATTGCTCTAACTCCCTCTGATAGCGGAGTCGAACTTTTTTACGGAGTCGCATGCTTTTTTTGCCGCGTCCCAGGCATTCCTGACAAGTAGTCCAGTTAACAGATTCATTTTCCAACTTTTCTACATCCTCTTTATAAAATAAGGTTTTGATCTATGCTCAATAACATACATCTTAGCCGATACCGTGGGTGCTAGCCTAATAGAAACGTTGTAATTATGACTTTTATTATCATTGTAAATTTTTGTACTACGCCCGCAGTCAACGTTGAGAATATGCTAACTATCTTTTATAAATTTTAATTACTTGTAATGAATGATATTTGCTAACCATTGGGTCGTTTGTTGTATCCATGAAAGTCCGTATAGACCTACCAAATGTTTAGGCTTTAATTTACAACGAGGATCCGATAACAAGGTTCTCGCCTTAGAAAAATTACCATTACCGATATTGAGTTTCGCTAGGTGGCATAAATGTGCTGCACTATATTTAAGCATATCTCTAGCACTACTTCTTTTTATATCCTTTCTGGCTTCTTTCGTTATACGAACGCTGAAACCACACTCCGTTGATGGAACATTAGTTCTACTAGCTTGGTTTTGTGCATCTTTATGATAAAGAGAGTGAATATTTGGTGAATAGGCTATAGGCGCATTTAAAGCAACGCGACAAAATAAGTCTTGATCTTCACCAATAGGCTCATTAAGGGGAAAACCACCAATGGACATAAATAATGAACGCTGAATAACCATAGAAGACATGGTAAAAGGTAAATCTCCTTGAGAAGCCACGTTGAAATAGTCGTCCAATATCACACCTTCTGGATTGGTATTCTCTAGCTTAATTTTTGCATCACAATAGTTGTCTTCAGATTCGACTATTTGATAACGTGTGGCAAAAAACTTTGCTTGTGGAAACTTAACAATTAAGCGAGCAACTTCATCTAAAAATAGTGGTAACCATTGGTCATCTGCATCTAAAAAGGCAACATATTCATGACTAGCTAAGGCAACACCATTATTTCTAGCAGCTGAGACCCCTTGGTTTTTCTGATGAACCAATTTAACATTTTTCATGTTAGCCTTTTTGACTAGGGCAGGACCTTCATCGGTAGAGCCATCGTCAATCACAATTATTTCTGCTGCAGGATATTTCTGCCACTCAACACTTTGTAGCGTTCTTAAAATATGTTCTGCTTTATTAAATAGTGGAATAATTACGGTAAAATTTAAATTGTTCATTTTGAGTACTCCAGTTAGATAAAGAATTTTTTAAAGCGTTATTTATAGATAAAGTAGGTTGCTGAAATGTAGTTGAGACACCGAGTGCTATTTGCGAAACGATTTTTTCAATGTTTAAGTTAAACAAATCGATTTTGTAGTCTTCTGGCATGCCAATTTCATCACACCAACCTTTACACTTACTATGATAATTAATAGATAAAACGGGTGTGTTAGCTAAGTAACCTAGAATAGAACCGTGTAAACGCATACTTACAATAGCTTTGTAGCCTGAAAGTTTGTTAAGCAAAGTAATAGGGTTTGGATCATACTTTTTTATGGACACTGGAATGTACTTATCAAGTAAACGGGTAATAATGTTGTTATTAATTTTCCAATCACCCAATACGTTATGCCCGTTAAACTCAATCAAGGTAATAGGCTCACCGGTTCTCGCATAAACGTTGGTAATTAGTTGAACAAATTGTTCTACTCTTTTTTCTTCTTCGAACTCATCAGTATTGCCCATGGCATCAATAGCAACTGAACATAAGGTTAAGGCAATACCTTTACGTTCTTTAGTCGATGGTTTGTATTGTTTTGAACACAATAATAATGGCGCCAAATCAAATGTTTTATGTACGTTTGCATGCGGCGCAATATTTCGAGCTATTGCTAAACTAGCATTATCTCTAACACCCACGTAACCACATTCATTTAAAAACTTTGCGCAAGATTTTTCAGCCATAACAGAATTAAATGGACCGATACCGATACCTACCGCTAAGCTTTTTTTCTGGTTAGCCAAAGACATTAACTGTCTTTTAAGGTTGATGTCATTTTCGCTGTGTAAAACCGAGCCACCACCAAAAATGATACGCTTACTCTGAATGGCAGTTTTATAATGTAGTAATCTATTTTGCCCTGGAAATTGTTGAGTAAACTTCAAAGGAAACTGATTGTCACTTTGGGTTTCTCTAGCGTAATCACCATATAAACCTACTTTAGTGTTATTACATCCCAAAATATTTTTAGCTGCCCAAGCCGTGGCGTACATTAGGGCGTCATCACCGCTGTTTCGCATGCCGTAATACCCGACTAAATATGCATCATATTTTTTAAACATGTTTTTCTCCTGATTTTAATGGGTTAAGTGCAATACCAATCCATAAAAGTGCTGGCCAGTAAATAAAACTTAAAATTTCTAGATTTTCGAAAAACGAGTAACAAATAAAAACAACGAGCATTAACGCTGCGGTATAACAAATTTGGCTTTTCAGGCTGTTCCAAAATAAATAAATACAGGTAAACGCTAAAGGAATTGCTAGCGCTAGGAGTCCTACGATACCTTTTACAAATAACAAGCCATACCAAGTGTGATGTGAGCCAATAGGCATTCCTTCAACAATCTTAGGACCTCTTTCTACGATACCGTGGCCCCAAATTGGTGCTTCCGACTCCCAGCGTTGTAATGCTAATACTTCTAACGTTTTACGTACGCGTGTCGATTCAGGGCGTGAGGCTTTGATATCGGCATAACTATTATTTAACCAACTAAATAAAGGTTCACCTAATAAGGTAATAGCTGGAATCACTAAGCCAGCAAGGACTAACAACATCGGATTTTTGAAATGATTATGTAAGAAACATAACGGGGTTAAGGCGATATAAATAACCCATCCAGCACGTGATTGAGACAACAAGGACATAACAAAGCTGCCCAACAAACCAACATTTCTCCAAAAATAATCTTTTTCTTGGCAGGTGAAAATTAAAAATATACATGCCATAAAACCAGCAGCTGGTGCCCAAGGGGTAAAGAATCTCCAACGTCCAGCACCTGTTTCAGGGTTTAATCCGAACAAACTTACCGTAAAAAAGGTTTCGCCAGGGCCACCAATAACTTTTAAAGGTGAAACAAATAGATCACCATGCACACCAGCCATATAAAGAACAATGGTGATAAGCGCAAAAATTAATGAATGGAATGAAACTATACATACGGCTCTAATGATTAATTGCGGTTTTATATCAACAAAGGCACCAAGGAATAAAAATAATGGCATAAGAGCCCAGCCTTTTGCCCAGCCAATTGATGATTTAATTGTTTTCGCCAAACCTAAATCCCAGTTCGAATGTCCAATCAATAACGCTAATAACAGAAATAGGCCGCCAATAACCCATAACCAAACAATGGCAGGGATAGCTGAGAACTGCTCTTTACCATTGACATACCAGCGCAATAAAACGACTGCAAATATCATCCAACCTAATACTGAACCCATAATATAAAGACCACCAAAAGCGAAGAAAGGGTAGGTCAACGTTAACCCAAACCAGATCAGCTTTTCTTCAGTAGAGTTAGGCGTTAATTGGTTTGTTGTCATAAGAGCATTAGTCCAATTGTGAGTAATACAAAGGCTGTTTTAAAAGTATTATGCGGTTGCAGTTTACTTAGTTCATTGCTTAAAACCTTGTTGTTACTCTTGGTATTGCTAAAGGTATGCCAAACTTGTTATATGTTTTTATGCTGTTGATAATAAAGGAGTATTAACTTTCGTGGTGTTTCATGATAAAGAGGGGAAGTGCTTGTGAATTGCAAAATACAAAGGCTATTATCATTTTGCAATTCATTACTTGTGGTTGATAAGTTAACTGTTACCTGAAGTTGTTACGTCTTTTTTAAGGATTATTTGAATTAACTTATTACGTTGCGATAAGATAATTAATCCTAAAGTGATAAATATAAATCCAGTTACCGCACTTATAAAAGCAATAATATTTTTAGGGCTACTTTGCTTCATTGGATAGGATGGTGTTGTTAACATTTGCAGCACTGGGTAAGATGCAAAAACATCTGACTTACTCGCTTCGAGTCGTGCAGCCGCAGAAGTAAATATTGCTTCTGCCATGTTGAACTCTCGTTGTAAGCGTTCTAATTCTACAATTTCTCGAGAATAAATTTTTAATTGATCCCCTAAGTGCAAGGCTGAACGACCTAGATCTTCGAGCATTGACTCTTGGCCTTTTTGTTTGGCATACGCATCAATTAAATCTGCAAATAACTCAGAACGTTTCGGGTTTAAATCTAAATTCAATGAATTAAATATTTCAGTAGAATTTACACCGTACATTTGGTTGCTTCGTTCGTTAATCGAAATACGCGTAAAGTTTAATCTTTTTTGTTGGGCTTTTACTTTAGGATGATTCACTCCCCACCGAGAACGGTACTCTGTTAGCTGGGTAATGCTTTCCTTTAACTCAGTAATGTAAGCGCGAAATTCAACATCGGATTGCAGAGCAAACGCTTGCCCCGCTAATTTGGGTGAAACACCCAACTCGTCGCTTAACTGATATATGTACTCTTGCAATTGCTTTGCTTCAGCTTTGACATAAAGGTGCTTTTCTCTAACGCCTGAAAGTGTTCTCACTAATTGGTTCATTTGATCGGTTGAAACGACAATTGAACGTTGTTGAAAATCAACAATGGCATTACGTGTAATGTTCATTCGTTCTCGGTATTGGTCAAGCACTTGTTCAATACTTTGATCTCGACGTAATACTTCATCCGCTCTTAAGTTACTTAACTCATCTTGAAGAGACTCATATAAGGCAAGCGTCTTTGCTTGCGCTAGTTCTTGGCCATTAGCACTCATCTCAAGTGAAATTATTGATGTTTGCTCGGTCAGTTTAATTCTAGGCTCACCAAGATCCTCCAGTGTAATGTCCAATTCTTTTGCTGCACGAGCTCTTACGCCCCGGCTAGATAACATCTCTTTATAGTTAACACGAGGGTTAAAACCACCACCAGAAAAAGGGGTGTTGGTTTGTGAGACAACTTGACCAACGTTATCCAACGATACACTGTTACTGCTACCTGTGCCGGGTAATACCATTTCCATATCACTAGTAAATGAAGGCGCTTTATTTAAATAAATCATTACAAGCAGAGCAACCATGAAATAAGAAACTAAAGCTGTTACCAAATATGGCCGTTTCAATACCGCATATGTTTGTGCTCTAAATAATCCAAATTTTGTCAATGGAACAATAGGATACTTCATAAATCACCTATAATAATTTGAATGGGATAATAAGGTCAGTAAGGGTTTTCGCTATATCTCGATAATTGGTAATGTCGGAGTCATAGCATGCAACTGCATCGTTTGGCATAAGATAAGGGTTAATTCGCGCTTTATTCGGCATTGTCATCAACTGTTCAACGGAACGTTCGATGACTTGAGTTTCACCCGTTATTGGATTTTTACTTGAAAGCACAACTCTTCGTGGTGCATTAGTCCATTCTTTCCCACCAACACAGTTAGCAGAAACGGCTGCTTGAAGTAATCGTGTGCCATAGGGCAGGCTTGTTGAAAATCGGCCAATAGCGGCACTAGAATTATCGCCTGCTGAATCAATTAGATTAGACATAAATACACGAAAACCTTTCGGTGTGATTTGGCTTGGTCTAACTAAATGGGCTTGAAAACAACCTGTACTAGGTACTATTACTCGGTCACCGGCGACTAAAGGATAATCATTGACCAGATCTCCACTTAACATGCCCGTCATATCTACTTGTACTTGCCAGCCTTTACGTATCAAGATTATTTGGTCTAATTTGGCATCGGGTCTAATGCCTGAAGCTGCTCTTATTGCTTCAGATAACAAACGTGTAGTTGAATAATCACCATAAGCTTCTAAATGTTCGGCATTTTGAATGCCAACGGGTTTTTTATTGATTAAAACTGTACCGGGTTGAAAAACAGCACCGGCAACGGCAACTTCAATTGATGACCAATTCAATACATATATTGTCACGCCAGCACTATCAGGTTGAAATATTTCTGCTCTGATAAGGGCAAGTTCAATTTTGGCTTCTAATTTATTGGTTGTCGCTCCACCTGCTTCAATAACACCTATGATCGGTAATTTGACATAACCTGCATTATCAACAATGTAACGACCATTAAAGCCTTCGCCATCTTCTATAATTACTTCAACTAAATCGCCAGGGCTCAGCAGTAAACCTTGTGCCAAAATAGGGTCGTTCTTGGCAGAAGCTTTCATGTTTGCTGTGTTTAAATTTATTGGTTTATCAGTTCTATAATTTAATGCCGCTCCCATGTTTTGAAACTGATCACAACTTAAGCCATCGGCATAAACACTGTTAGGTGCTTCTTCATGAATAAAGTCATCGCCATTGTCACTAGGATTACCATAAAAGCGAAGTGAGGATTTATCTATATTTTCAGAAGAATGCCTAGCACAACCTTGTGTAACTATTGCTGCTATTAAGGCAGCAAGTACTGGTATCATTTTGTAATTATTAAATCCGTGATACAGCATAATATTCTCCATGATGTAATTCGCTATATAAATAGTAATTGCACTTAACGTACCAAGTCTGGTTTTGTGTTTTACTTGTTGTATTTAAAAGGAATATTGTTTTTTATTAGAATGAAGTATGAGGGGGTTTTGCAATGTGCAATGCATTTTTTTAGTTTTGCAAAAAGCTATTTGTCAGAAAATAGCCATAAATAGCTGAGAATATAAACTAAAAAGTGAATTGATAATGCGTTTTATCAATTCACTTTAAACATTGATGCCAAATAACTTAATTATATCGATACGCGAGGAGTTGATAATATTAATAAGCACCTTTTGCACTTAACACTGCAGGAATGGTGAGCGCTATTATTTTACAATCCATTAAAAAACTCTGCTGTTTGATATACGTTTTGTCTAACTGTAGTTGTTCTTCAAAATTAGTATCTGCTCGGCCAGATACTTGCCATAAGCCCGTTAGACCCGGTTTGGTAAACAATCTAGATTGAACGTTATTATCATACTCATAAGTTTCAATAGATAACGCAGGTCGAGGGCCTACCAAACACATATCTCCTCTAACAATATTGAATAACTGCGGGATTTCATCTATCGAATATTTTCTGATAAATTGTCCAATCTTGGTAATTCTTGGGTCGTTAATGTACTTTTTACAAACGCCTTCACGAGAACTTTGTGTAGGGTCTGGTTCTTGATAATTAGGGTCTGTTTTTAAATACATAGAACGGAATTTATACATTTTAAAATGTCGACCATTTTCGCCTACTCTTGTTTGAGAGAATAAAGCATTACCTGAACTTTCTACTTTTATCAGCATTAGCACTAATAAAAGTAATGGGCTTATTAATAGCAACACAATGAACGCTAAAGATTGTTGTAAGATAACTGGGATGCCTTTATGTTTATAGTTTTTATCAATGGTTTTGTCAGTACCAGTAAATAAAGCGTTATTTTTAACATACTGTAAAATTTGAATAGTCATTATTTTTCTCCAGTATTTACTAAACCAAGAATGAAAGTTCTATATAAAAAAATCGGATTCCCAACAACATAGCGATTAAATTTATTACGAGGCTCTTGTAATAAACGCCAAACCCACTCCATACCTATTTCTCTTAACCACAAGGGGGAGCGTGAAATGTCACCCGAATAAAAATCAAAGAGTCCACCTACGGCCAATGCGGTTTTACAGTGCAATTTATCTCTGTGCTCGAGTAACCATTGTTCCTGAACGGGTGAGCCCATAGCCACTAATAATATGTCGCAACCACTGTTATTTATTGAATCAATAATTTGCTCAGCATTATTATCTTTGTTATAGCCATGAGCAGTACCAGCAACGTTAAGGCCAGGGTATTGCTTGCATAATGCCTTTGATGCTTGTTCGGCAATACCGGGTTTAGCCCCAAAAAAGTATAAAGATTGATTGCTTTTAACACAGCTTTTACAAAGGTGAGGCAACATGTCTGTACCATTGTTATTACCATTAAGAAGAAATCCCGCTTTTTTCGCTGCTAATCTCATACCTGAGCCATCAGCAAATAAAGCATTCGCATTTGATAATTGATTAAAAAAAGTAGGATCGCTTATTGATAGATTGATTGAATGTACGTTGACGAAAAAACCTATGTTAGTTTTATCCGTCGGTGTCTGTGTTATCCAATCAACTGCCTCTGCCATAGATGTGTTTTTAACGCGTAAACCAAATAAAGATAAATTCTTCGCTTTTTTTAATTTTGTTATTGCTCGACCATAAAGAACAATGGACATAAAACTTTTGATAATAAGCACAAAATAATCAACTGAATTGCCATTTAGCTGCTGTTCAAGTAGTTGCTCTTTACTCATGATTGTTAAGCCGGTTTTAAGGTGTAAATCATATAAACTGAAAAGGCCTGCTTTACACTTTATTTGGTTCATTACACAAAACTGTATGTCAGGTGATAATCTGTGAGTAAGAGGGATACCGCAAAAAGAAAGTTTCCCTGAGTAAATATCAAATAAAACGGCGGTTTTGACCCAAATACCAAAACTGAAGTGATGTAAAGTAACCGTTCTACTTAAGGCATCTGTCTTATGTTGCATTGAAAATATGCTTCTTCTGGTGCATAGAGCCAATGCAATATTGATTAGAAAACAGGGAAGAAGCATTAGAATAAGTATCAGTGCGATAGGGCGATCAATAAAGGTTCCACTGTATTGATCATGAATGGAGTCATAATGCTTAAGAGATTGAGTCATCGTTTGAAGTGAGAATTTAGTATTTTTCATTTCAGTTAACCTAATCATTGAAAGTTAACTGATGTGTTGCTTAAGCTGTGCCAATCTGTGAATTGTTTTTATCTTGTTGTAAAGTATAAGGTTTTATCGTTTGTTTCTTTTTTCGTTGAAAGTGTAGGTGCAAATATATTGCAAAATAAAAATTAGATTATCATTTTGCAACAGATCTGTAATTTTTAGAGACAGACAAGTTTTCTATAGATAGATAAAATCTCATTTGTTTCCCGTGAGAGAATATCTTTATTAAGTTTCCTACTAGAGTCCCCCTTATTTTTATTACTGTAAGTTAGCAATCGTGCAGATAGAAAAAAAACAACTTTATGAAAGAAATTGTTTAGAAAGCCCGTTCTCATTGGGCCACAGTTGCGATGACGAATATAATCGGTTAATTGATAATCGAATGTATTATTCCACTTTTGTTCAAGCTCTACTATAAATGGAACGCCTTTACTTAATTCAATAACATGGCCATTTTCTCCCCAACCGACATCATTCTCTCTTCGTACACTCTTAAATCTGGCATCGATAATCTGCGTAAGCCATTCTATGGTTTTTATATTATTCCTCGCTAAAAGCACTCCTGAATTGAATCTATTAGAGTATCCTTTTGCCATATAAACATATTTATCCGCTTGAAATACATCGGTTAATTCCGGGCAGTTCTGATTAACCATGGTGTCGGCATCTAAAAACAATACATTTTCATAGCCAGATAACAAAGCCGCTCGCGTTAAGGTTAATTTAAGCCAACAACACTCTACTCCAAGGGCAGATACAAAAGGGCGTGTTACGGCTTGATGAACATAACCGTATTTTTGTGCATAGCGTCGATGAGATTTCAGCTCTCGTTGGTACACCCATTGATAACCGTTTAAAGCAATACTGAGTATTAATGTTTTATCTTGCATATATTTCATCCTTGCAGTTAACCAATTATTTTTCTGTTATAGAAAATTAATAAGCAATAATTGCTCCATAGTTTTCACTAAAGTATTTATTCTTCATTACTATTGGCTATACGATTGAATTTCAATATGTTTTGCTATTATTGCTCATTAACGGTTATATTTATTTATCAATAATTTAATAATAGTAAATATCAACTATTATTTATCTATAGAAACAAATAAAGCCTTATTA
>CAJXRC010000089.1 GCA_913058405.1 uncultured Colwellia sp.
TATCCTCTTCGTCGGCAGCGTCAGATGTGTATAAGAGACAGCTAGTGAGTTGTTAAAGCAAGAGCCTGTGATGACAGCACCTGAACCTGTTGAGTTGCGGGAAAAAGAAGCAGAGCCTATTGAACCAGCGCCAATAGAACCTGTTGAGGAAGAGCAACCAGCAATCGAAGACGTGGTTATCACGCTACCGACACTGAATGAAAGTGATGATTGGTTACAAGCTAAGTTACCTGATTTAACTTGGCGAAATGAGCTAATTCCCTTATTGGTCACCGAAGATATTGTCCGTCGTTTTGTTGTATTTACCGATAACTTTTCTCAAGGTTTATTAGCCTATGAACATAGTCTTTTCATACCTCCTAAAGATAAGTTCGCTGTTGATGAGCAGTCAGCCAATGCGGAAGGAGAGCAAAATGTGTGGCAATGGAATAGTAAGACAAGCAAGCGTTTTGATTTATACGTTGATTTACTTCGATCTGTTGATAGCACCACGTTAGTTGATTGGTATATGGACATGAAGCCATTGATTGATGAAGCATATCAAGAATTGGGCTACGAAGAAGATTTTACCTATACATTGCAAGATGCGATAACTAGAGTACTTGATATGGAATTACCTAAATCAACAATGGACGTAACCCGAACCAGTGTTATGTATAAATTTCAAGATCCTCAATTAGAAGCTTTAGATGATAGTGATAAACTTCTTTTACGTATTGGTAAAGAAAACCTATTGATTATTAAATCGGTACTATTAGAAATTAATGAAAAACTTGCTAAACAGGTAAATAATAAAGGTTAATATAAACAATAAGGGTGAAAAACAAGCAAGTGATACGATTCTGATAACTTCTACTTGCATCTTTTTAAATGATTAGCGATAATTCGCGCGCTTTAGAAAGTTTATGTTTTAAAGCCTCTATGGTGACCCTTTCGGTCCCCTCGCAATGATACTCTGTGAACTCGGCCAGGTCCGGAAGGAAGCAACCGCAGCAGACGACTCATGTGCCGAGGTGTGGCTGTTTGGGTTACCACCAATCTTATTTTTCAACAGCTTAGGTATATCTTTAGTTTTTCTACATAGATTATTACTGCGCTAAAAGAATTCTTCTATCTGATCCACTGTGTTTATAGCTATCTTATCGTTCTATTGAGCCGATCTTAGATAGAGTTGCCGGAAGTGAACCACCGGAAAACTTATATTTACTCCATTTCATATAACTTCAGCAGTAGATAACACTATTCGAAAGCACTGAGTTGTGGATATAAAGTCAGTTTTAGACTTTATTGATGAAGTAAACTTCAAGTTATTGATAAAACCAATAGACAATAATACACTTAAGCTCATAGAAATAGCATTTAGCTCATAGGAAGTCCTCAATCACTATTAATAAGCTCTTAATTGACAGCGACCATAAACGGGCACTTTGATATTGGACTACTGAACAGGAGAATATTTTATTCATGGATGTAGAAATTAAAGCTAAAAAGCATCGCTTATAGCAAAGCAATACCTCGCTCAACTGATACTTTTTTTATTGAATCGACTACGTAAATATTACATTAAAGAAAATGATGTAATTCGTTGAAGCGTTAGGTATTCTGCTACGGAATAGTGTTGATACTTATCTCTAGGTGTAACTTTTTGATCTTTCTATATCTATGTATCTATTCTGTTTTCGACCATGAACTCAAGTGCTTTAGCGATCGCTTTTTTCACTTTATTTTCCATTTCAAACCGTTCTGAAGGTGGTAAATAAAATGCCATATCAACTTCATGTCGAATATAACGTGTTGGTAATTGATTTAATACCACACAAGTTAAATCAGCAATAAAATCTACATCGTATTTTTCATCAAATTTTGCTGAGACAAAATGTTGCATAACTAATTTTTCATAATAGTTATGAATATCATCTGAAATTCTCATATAACCTCTTTCATTTAATTGGACAGGTGTTACTAAATCAAGCTTATACAGAGAATAACCTTAGTTAAAGTAAATTGCGAGAATATAAGATGATGATTTCGTTACTATCTGAGTTTGTTTTTTTCCGCTTGTTCTATATTTTTCTCAATTGAAGAAATCGCTTTACGGCACCTACCTAAACGTTGGTGTAGCGCAAGTACTTCCTGTGAAAGTTTATCAATATTTGCACTCTTAGAGCGAGTGCGCTGTTGCTCGCGTTCAGTGATCATATCTCTTAGTCTTCTTTCAAACTCATGATGTTCAGTTAACTGTTGATATAATTGGTGACTTGAAAGCAAAACTGACTTAGCCATTTTATTATATTTATCTGATTGTTTTAACTGAGTTGCCTGAGCATATTTTTTTCGTACATTTTTTCTTGCGTTAAAACTCGCTTGTGCTGCTTGGTGCATAGTTTCGTTAGCTTGGATGGCGTTCATTAATGCTGATATTTGCTGTTCTATTAGGAGAATAGAGGACTTGGCGAATTCAGCTTTGTTGATATTGTCGCCACTTAAGGTGTGTAAACGAGAAAACTCATTTAGCCGCTTTTTTACTTCTTCAACATATAGAAATATCTTATCGCTTTGAGTAGTAAATAAATGCTGAGAAAAAAGATTATTATTTTCAATCAGTCGATGAGATTTCTGGTTACTGTTTAATTTATCTGTTTGTTTAGCTTGTGCAGATAAATGTTCCAGCAGTATTGATAGACGGCTAATAGCCTTTTCATGTCTAGTGTTGGGCATATGTTGAACGATAAAGTTATGTTAAACGTGATTATACCGTAGTTCTAATCAAAGAAAAATAGTATCTAAGCCAGATGTAAATAGAGATATGTATGAATAAATAAAATTTGTGACACATGAAAAACTGTGACTTTGTAATCATAAATGTACAAGAGGACTGTTTTGTGTTTTATGTTGTTGTTTAATAAGGAAAAGTATTTCTATTTTTGATCTTGGTATATTTGCCATAATAATTGAGTTGTTTCTTGTTGTTTTATTAAGTAATTGTAATCAATGGTTTTATGTGATTGTTATGAATTTGTAAATATTTCTGAGGAGGTTTTTTACATTTTTTTTAAAAATAAATTTAATTATTTTAACTAAATATTGAAAATTAATTTAAAAGTAATAAAATCAAATGCTTAGGTTTGCTTTTGTTAGGGAGGAATTGACGTTATTGTATGTCTTAGTGTGTGTCATAATGTGTCCAAATGTTAAAAACATTACCATTTGGTTGCAATTGGTGTTGACGATTCCAGTAAATCCCGTTTACTATCTTAGCCGACAGATCGGGTATACAACCTGATAAAAGACTAACGAGGCAATATAGCTTTGAGTCTTTACAAAATAAAAAACAAACAAATAAACAACCAATCACTTAGGTGATCCAGGGAGTAAACATGTATAACAATAGTAAAGTAGCTAAAGCAATCCGCGTAGCGATGATGTTCGGAGCTGGTGCTGCTGCAGCCATTTCAGCACCAACTTTTGCAGCTGATGAAGGCATCGAAGAAGTAGAGAAAATCCAAGTAACAGGTTCTCGTATTCAAAGAACTGATATGGAAACTCCAGTTCCTGTTACCGTTATCGGTCGTGCAGACATTCTTGCAATGGGCGCATTGAACGTAGCTGACATTTTAAATTCAAACCCTGTAGCAATTGCTGGTTCTGATCAATCAAATACAGCATTCACTAACTCAAGCGTTGGTGTACAAACTACTCAATTACGTGGTTTAGGTCAGTCTCGTACGTTAGTATTAGTTAACGGTCGCCGCTTTGTTTCAGGTGTTTCTCCTTCTTCTGGTTATGCAGTTGATTTGAACGCAATTCCTACTTCAATGATTGAACGTGTTGAAATTCTTAAAAGTGCGTCATCAGCCATTTATGGTTCTGATGCTGTTGCTGGTGTTGTAAACATCATCACACGTTCTGATTTTGAAGGCGTAGAAGTTAATGCTCAAACGGGTATTTCAGCTGAATCAGATCGTAAGAAAAATACAATAAACATTACTGCAGGTAATACTTGGGATACAGGTAATGCGTCAATTGCAATTGGTTATGATACAGATGATGGTTTAAAATCTACAGATCGTGATTTTTCTGCAACAGATGAAGCAGTACTTATTGACGAAAACGGCAAAGAGTACCGTGGTGCTGTTTTCTCTTCATACCCACCTCAAGGCCGAGTAGGTGGTTACAATGCTGATGGTACTGACTTTGACTTTGCTCAAACGGGCAACAGTGACAGATTTAACCGTGCAGAATATCGCCAATTAATTACGCCATTAGATCGTAAATATGTTGCGATGAATTTGCGTCAAGAACTTTCAAGCAATGTTGAGTTTTTTGCAGAAGCAAACTATAACAACTCTGCAACAAAGGGTTCAACTATAGAACCAACGCCGTTTAGTACAAACGACGTATATATCCCTGAACGTGGCGGCACGGGCGGTATTGATTTATATAACCCTATGGTTCCAGTGTTATTACGCGATAACTTAATCAGCGATAATACGGCAGCAATTGCAAAACGTGAAGCAGAAATTGCAGCTGCAATAGCCGCAGGTAAAACACCTCCTTCAGCGATTGATCCTATCACTCAATTACCAGAAATGGTACGCCGTATGGTTGAGTTTGGTCCTCGTTCTACCGATTTAGAACGTGATACTATTCGTGTTGTACAAGGTATTGATTGGAATATTGATGACAACTGGATGTTTAATACTTACCTTTCTTGGGGTAAAACAGATCAGCGTCAAGATAATGGTGGTCAAATAAATGTTGAACGTGCAGCACTAGCTTTTGATGTTGAAACTAACGCAGAGACAGGTCAACTGCAATGTGTTAACGAACTAGCGCGTTTACAAGGTTGTGTACCATTAGACCTTTTCTCAGCTGGTAGTGTAACTGATGCTGCTATTGATTATGTTCGTTCTCCTGCAAAAGTTAGTGGTGTAGCTGAGCAACTTGTATTTGCTGCAACTATTACTGGTGAATTACCTCTTGAATTATCAGGTGGTAATGTAGCGACTGCATTTGGTATTGAACATCGTAGTGAAAAAGGTACTTTTAACCCTGGCGATTTAGCACAAACGGGTTCTTCAAGTACTAATAAATCAGATCCTACAGATGGCCGATTTACTACTGATGATATTTTTGCCGAGCTTATCTTGCCGGTAATGGATAACTTAGAATTAGATCTAGCAGCACGTTACTCTGACCACAGTATTACTGGTGGTGATACAACTTGGAACGTGGGTGTACAATATACTCCGTTAGATACTTTAATGTTACGTGCATCAGCTGCAACAGCTATTCGTACTCCAAACATTGCAGATTTATACGGCGGTCGAGGCGAAACTTTTGCTAACGTTACAGATCCTTGTTCAGGTGTTACAGCGACTGATACTAGCCAAGCAGCAGTAAACTGTTTGTCTATTCCTGAAGTTGCAGCACGTGTAGCTTCTGATGGTTCATTTGAATTAACACAAATCGAAGCGCAGAGCACTGGTGGTACTACAGGTGGTAGCGAAGATGTTAAAGCTGAAACTGCAGATACTTATAGCTTTGGTTTTGTATGGGAAGTCGTAGAAGGCTTATCAATGACACTTGATTACTATGATGTGTCAATTGAAGATGCTATTGCTACAACAAGTCGTACTACTGTGTTAAATCGTTGTTTCGATGTAGCACCAGGTGACTTTGATGCAAACTGTAATGGTATGTCTGCACGTGATTTTAAAGGCGCATTAACAGAAGTTCATTCAGGAACTAGCAACGAAAATGATATCGAAACTTCAGGTATTGATTTAGAAGTTAGCTACTCTGTAGATATGGGCCCAGGTACATTCACTACAGATTTCCTTTGGAACCATGTTAATGAATATGTTCAGACTAGTATTGAAGATGGTACTTCTGTCGATTATGTTGGAGAAGTAACTACTCCAGAAGATCGTGCAAACTTGAACTTTGGTTATAGAATGGACGATTGGTCTTTCTCTTGGAGAATGCGCTACTGGGGTAAATCAGTGGATTCTGTAGAAGAAGCTAACTTCAACTTTACAACATTCGAACCATTAACTGACTTCAACAACTTCGATGCTGTTGTTTACCATGATATTTCAGCAACTTATTTCATCAGTGATAATGCTGAAACAACAATTGGTATTCGTAACTTATTTGATGAAGAACCACAGTTTGCGGGTCAAGGCTTTGATAAAGGCGGTACAGGTATAAACACTGTATCTGAAGCTTATGACGTAACTGGTCAGTACTTAAATGCAAGCATTACAGTACGCTTCTAAATAGAAATACAATATTTAGTTATTGATAAAGCTAGTCACTCGTAGTGACTAGCTTTTTTTATATTAATTATAGTTCTATTTTTGATAACGAATTATGACGAAAATAGAACTATAATTTTTAAACCTCTCTAATATTTGGTCTGTGGTTAATATAACTATCTACTCCAAGTTGCTCGACGTTCAGAATATTTTTCACTATTAGCTTGAAATTGAGTCAATTATTGTAAATTAATTTGACTTACTACGAAGATGTTAGTAAAACATACGTCAGCAAAATTTTTGTCCTTTAGTTGTAAAGATAACTTGAGTGATTTTGTTAGCTAAACGATACAATGTTACGGTAATGATTTGATTAATTTTGATCATAAAGCATCGTCATTTAAAGTCTCGCCTTGACAGCCATGTTGTCATTTGGGACTATTGTTTAGTTGTATTCATAAAAAGTTTTATTTAAAAAACGACAGACTTTTATATTTGAGGTAATCAACGAATAAACAAAATTTGTTTAATTCTGATTATCAAAATTAAAATAGCAATGGTTGGGAACTATGTCCAAAGTAAGTAAGAAAAGCCTTATCGCCACAGCGATGGTTGGCGCACTAGCATTAGCAGGCAGCAATATAGCTGCAGCTGATGCATTAACAGACCTTCAAAAAGCTGAAGCGAAAATCTTCAAGCAATCAGCAAAGTCACAAGCTAAGGTAAATAGCATTTACGAACAAACGCAAGATCTTCTTGCTGATTATCGTAACACTGTTGATGAAGCTGACGTATTACGCGGTTATAACGACCACGTACAACGTATGGTTAATGACCAAAAAGCCAATGTTGCTTCTTTACAAAAACAAATTGATAGCATCGATGAGTTCAAGCAAGGTGTTGTACCATTAATGTACAAGATGATTGATACGCTTGAGACATTCATCAAGTTAGATGTTCCAATGAACATTGACCGTCGTAATGCTCGTGTTGAAAATCTTCGTACTGTAATGGACGATTCAAACGTTACTACTTCTGAGCAATTTCGTTTAGTACTTGAAGCTTATGAGATAGAAGCTGGTTACGGTACTATTTTTGATGCTTATCAAGGTGAGATTGATTTAGGTGGTCGTACACTTACTGCTGATTTCGTTCATATTGGCCGTGTTGCATTTGTTGCACAATCATTAGATGCTAAGCACTCTTGGTTATGGAACAATAATACTCGTGCATGGGAAGAGTTAGGTGATGAGTATTTAAAACCTGTTACTGATGCTATTCGTATGGCTCGTAAACAACTTCCAATGGATCTAACTAAATTACCAGTATTTGCAGCAGGAGCAAAATAATGAAAAAAGTTATTAATTTTGTATTGCTAGCAGCGTCATTGACGACTGGTTTTGTAGCAACAACTCAAGCAAATCAATTAGATGATTTACTTAAACAAGTTAAAGCTGACCGAGTATCAGAAGCTAAACTTGACAAAAAACGTGAAGGTGAGTTTTTATCTGACCGAGCTGATAAAACTGCTTTATTAAATAAAGCGAAAAAAGAGTTATCAGATCAAAACGCTCGTAATAAACGTTTAACTAAAGAATACGCTGCTAATGAAATTACATTAGCACAAAAAGAAGTTGAATTAGATAATGCGACTGGTACTTTAGGTGAAATGTTTGGTGTTTCACGTGCTGCTGCAGCAAATGCATACGGTCAAATTAGTACTTCGATTGTAAGTGCTGAATTTCCTAACCGTGGTGAAGCACTTAACCGCATTGCTAACGCAAAAGAAATCCCAAGCATTGCTGATTTAGAAGAGTTATGGTTTGCGTTACAAACTGAAATGACTGAATCAGGTAAGATTTCACAATTTAGTGTTGATGTTACCAACCTAGATGGTACTAAAGCGACTGAAACAATTACTCGTATCGGTACATTTAACTTAGTTTCGGCTAACGGTTACTTAACTTACAACGATGAAGTTTCACAAGTTCAACCTTTACCTAAGCAACCAGCAGGTTACATCACTGAAACAGCATCTAATTTCTCAGGATTAACTTCTGGTTATGCAGCTGTCTACGTTGATCCATCTCGTGGTGGTATCTTATCTTTAGAAACTCGTAAGAAAACATTAGAAGAGTTTTTCCACGAAGGTAAAGAAGTTGGTTATGCAATCACGGTATTATTAATTTTAGGTTGTATCATTGCGCTTGAACGTTTAATCGTTTTAGGTGGCATGAGCTCTAAAATCAAATCTCAAGAGAAAAATCTTGATAAGCCGAACGAAAACAACCCTCTTGGTCGTTTACTTAAAGTTTTCTATGATAACCAATCAGTAGATGCTGAAACGTTAGAACTTAAACTTGATGAAGCTATCCTTCGAGAAACGCCTAAAGTTGACCGTGGCATAAACTTAATCAAAATGTTTGCTGCTATCGCTCCTCTAATGGGTCTATTAGGTACAGTTATCGGTATGATCATGACTTTCCAAACAATTACTTTGTTTGGTACTGGTGACCCGAAAATTATGGCTGGTAACATCTCTCTTGCACTTGTAACTACAGCATTAGGTCTAATTTGTGCACTTCCACTTATCTTAATTCATTCAGTTGTTGCAGGTAAGAGTAAGTCAGTATTACAAAAATTAGACGAACAGAGCGCTGGTTTAATCGCTGCTATCGCAGAGAAGGGGTCTAAATAATGTTATTCCTGATAGAGCTTTGGGAATCTGTCAGGGGTTTTATTGCGACGGGTGGTAACGTACTTTATGTTGTTGCCTTCGCACTCTTATTGATGTGGATTTTGATGATAGAACGCTATTGGTTCTTAGCATCAGTCTACCCAACTATGAGAGATGATATCATCGCTCGTTGGGATGCACGCCGAGATACAACTTCTTGGTATGCACATCGAATTAGAGAGACTTGGATCTCCGAAGCAGACGAGTTACTTGAACAGCGTATGATTACCATTAGAACCCTAGTGGCAATGTGTCCTCTTATCGGCTTACTGGGAACAGTAACAGGTATGATCGGCGTATTTGAAGTTATGGCTGAACAGGGTACTGGTAATCCGCGTCTAATGGCCGCTGGTATATCGCAAGCAACTATCCCTACTATGGCAGGTATGGTAGCAGCGTTATCAGGTGTGTTCTTTAGTTCAAGATTAGACGCTAAAGTTAAACTAGCAAAGGCTAAACTGATTGACAGTTTACCTCACCACTAGAGAGATAATTTCATGGCACGTAAACGTATTCGTGAGGACGAAGAAGCAGTAATTGATATGACACCGATGCTAGATATCGTGTTCATCATGCTGATCTTCTTCATCGTAACCACTTCATTTGTAAAAGAAGCTGGTATTGAAGTAAATAAACCTAAAGCGGCAAATCAAACTAAGCAAAAAAATGCCAATATCTTTGTTGCAATTAAAGATAATGGTGAGATTTGGTTAGATAAAGGTCGAGTTGATATTGAACGTGTTGGTGCAAGAATTGAAAAGTTACTTGCAGAGCAACCTACCGATGTTGTGATCATTCAAGCTGACAAAGATGCCAAACATGGTGTTGTTGTTAAAGTAATGGATGCAATTAAAGAGGCTGGTATAGATCGTATTTCTATCGCGGCTGCGAAGGGGTAAGGTATGGTTCGCTTTTTAGTATCAATACTACTAGGCGTTGTAGTTACCTTTGGCTTATTTGCTTTTATGGCCTTTCTTGTTTCTAGCGGTGATAGAAACAAGGAAGAGCAACAAGAAAATATTATAGTAGAAGTAAATACTACTCCGCCAAAGTCTGCAGCTGAACAACGTCGACGTGTACCGCCGCCGCCGCCTCCGCCGCCGAAAGCTCCACCGAAGCAGCAAACACCGGAACCTGAAGCCAGCAATAATACTGGTGGTTTAAACTTCAATATGCCGGGTGTTCAAATGGCAGGTGCTTCAACTGGTTTGTCTGCTCCTGGAGCTGGTATGGGAAGAGATGGCGATGCTACACCGATAGTTCGTATCGAGCCTAAGTATCCGATTCAAGCTGCTCGAGATGGTAAAGAGGGTTATGTTATCCTTTCTTTTACTATCAACAAGATTGGTGGTGTTGAAGATGTAACAGTACTTGAAGCTCAGCCTAAGCGTGTGTTTAACAAAGAAGCTAAACGTGCACTTAGAAAGTGGAAGTACAAACCAAAAGTTGTTGAAGGTAAAGCTTTGAGACAACCAGGTTTAACGGTTCAACTTGACTTCAAAATGGGAGGTTAATAGTTATGTTTAATAAATTAGTGTTTAAAAATTTAGAACTTAAAAAATTATCAACTTCTCTACTTGTTGTTGCTTCATTACTTGTTGCGCAAGTACCTTTTGCAAATCATGCAGAAGCAGCCGGCGCAGACAATGCAGAGAAGAAAAAGAAACGTCCTACACAATTAGTTGGCCCTCGCGTTGGTAAAAAAGTACAAAAAGCTTTTGAAGCTTATAGTGCTGATGATATCAAAGGGGCTTTAGCTATTTTGTTGGAGATCGAAGCTTCGAAACCATATGATCAAGCCTATGTGGCGCGTATGGTTGCTGTTATGTATGCAACGTTAGGTGACAATGATCAAAAAACGATTGAATACCTTAAGAAAGCGATAGAACCAGATCTTCTGAATGAAGTTGATCAAAGTGAGTCTTTAAAGTTATTGGGAGACATGCAAATGCAAACCAAAGACTATAAAGGGGCATTGAAAAGTTTTTACGCTTGGATGGAATTCTCTGGTAAAGAAGATGGTCAAACCTACGTCAAAATTGCAAATGCGTATTACTCGTTAAAGCAATTAGACAAAGTAATTGAACCTGCGGACAAAGCGATTGCTGCTTTTGGCGATAAGCCAAATCAAAACCCTTACATCTTAAAAATTACTTCTTACTATGAACGTAAAAAGTATAAAGAAGCTGTGAAAGTTTTAGAAACAGTCGTACAAGTTTTCCCAGAAAATAAGCAATGGTGGACACAACTACCGATGTTTTATTTGCTGATTGAAGATTATGATAAAGCAGTTCAAACACTTGATTTAGCATATAAGCTTGGTCACTTGGATAAAGAAGGTCAAATTAAAACATTAGCGAGTTTATACTCTCAAGCAGAAGCTCCTTATAAAGCAGCTCAGTTGTTAGAGAAGTATATTGCTTCTGGTTTAGTTAAGCGTGATGATAAAAATATTACTACGCTAGCTAATGCTTGGCATTCTGCACAACATATTGATAAAGCAGCAGGTTATTATGGTGAATTAGCCAAAATGACGAGCAATGCAAAGCATTATCGTAAACAAGGTATGTTGTTAAAACAAGATGAACAATTTGCTAAGGCAATTGTTGCTTTGAATAAGGCTATTGAGCTTGGTGTTTCTAACCAAGGTCGTATCCATATGAGCATCGCAGAATCATACTTTTATTTAGAAAAGTATAAGAAAGCGTATGCTGCAATTCAAAAAGCAATGAAAGATCCGAGTGCACGTAAATCTGCAAAGGGTTGGAAAAGCTTTATTGTTGACACAGCAAGACGCAAAAACGTTGCTATTTAATTCTTAATAATTAAAGTGATGTAATTAAAAAGCCAGTTATCTTTAAAAGATCGCTGGCTTTTTATTGTTTTTAATTCAATAAAGATGAAATTTTTTTTAACACTTGCAGGTCTATGTTAAAAGTCATATAACTAAATCTCAATAATAATGAGATACCTTCAAAATAAGCACTGATAAAGGAAATAAATTATGAATATAGTTAAGAAATCAACAATGGCAGTGGTAATGAGTGTACTTGCCTTTGGCCTTTTCGCTAGCAATATTGCTAAAGCAGAGTCAAACCCATTTGCTACTGGTGAGTTAGTCACTATAGTTACAGACCATAAAGAAGGGAAATGCGGCGAAGGAAAATGTGGCGAAGGCAAAATGAAAGATGCCAAAAAAGCTAAATGTGGTGAAGGCAAATGTGGCGAAGGTAAAGCGACAGGTGCTAAAAAAGCTAAATGTGGTGAAGGCAAATGTGGTGAAGGTAAATCAAAAGATAAAAGTAAAAAATGTGGCGGTTAATTAGCCAATAGTAAATGATTCATATCTAAAGAAACGGGCTGTTGCCCGTTTTTTATTGGGTAAAATAATCTTAATGTCACTGGCTTATTGATATCAATTTACCAGAATATTGTGAAGAAAAATAAATTCAATAAAGTAATGACGAAGGGGCACGCTATCTTATTTACTCCTAGGCTGAGAACAAGATAGCCTTCTTTCTCATTAATGCCGTCGATAAGTATTTTAATAACATATAGGTTAGCGGTTGTCTTAGCGTGTATAATGGCTTAATTGTGCCTATGTATTGGATATTACCGTGAATAATAATGATATTTTACGACGCTTGCGTTATACCTTTAACTTTAATGATAAAACAATGGTGGCAATCTTTGCCTCAGCAGGAGAGGACGTTACTCGTGAACAGATAAGTCAATGGCTTAAAAAAGATAGCGATAGTGATTTTGTTGCGCTTTTTGATACTAAATTAGCTGTTTTCTTAAATGGTTTTATCAATGAAAAACGCGGTAAAAAACCAGGAGCTCCACCTGTTCCAGAAAAGCGATTATCAAATAATATAATTTTAACTAAACTTAAAATAGCACTAAACCTGCAAGCGGAAGAAATAATTGCAATGCTAGAAGAAGTCGACTTCAGGATCAGTAAACCAGAGCTAAGTGCGTTTTCACGAAAAACTGACCATAAACATTATCGAGAATGTAAAGATCAAGTATTACGAAACCTCTTACAAGCTATTGATAAAAACTATCATGTTGAAAGAACGGGTAAAATAGTTCCTCCTACTACTTCTTCTCCGAAAAGCATTGCTGGTAATACTAAACCTAGTCATATCAAAAAAGATTATGGTAAGAAGAAAACCAATAAAGACGCTCCTGCATCTCCTTGGGTTGAAGGCGCAAGACCTAACGCAAGTAATGTTTACGTAAACCCAAATAGCTCATCTACTGCTAAGCGTCAAAAACTCAAGTTATCAAAGTAATTATCATCTTGGCACCTAAACTATACGTTGATGCTAATTTGGCGTTACATTAGGATCATTTTGTTACGTAAAATATGTGTATTTACCCTATATACTCAAATTATTATAGGGTAATATTCGCGCCAAATTAGTTTCGAAAATTTAAAAGTTGTATATGAATATATTAGTTGTTGATGATAATAAAACTGTTCAAGAAAAACTTGCATCACTTATTATTTCACAAGGACACAATGTCGATTTAGCCATTAACGGGTTAGATGCATTAGGTAAAGCACAACAAGGAAATTATCAACTCTTTGTCATCGACCATTTAATGCCGCTGATGAATGGTGTACAGCTTACGAAGAACCTTAAGGCTAATCAATTATCTTCATCAGTTCCTGTGTTTTTCATGACTACGCAAGGAACACACAGCCTTAAAGAACTCGCTGAATTTAACCTTTTTGATAAGGTCATTGATAAGCCTATTGATGAAGAGCAGTTCCTTACTATCTTATCTGAATTTTCAGACACACACTTCGAGAGTGCTGCACTGCAAGTTAATTCATAATTTTACCTAACTAACCATTTTATCGGTATAAAAGATGGGTAAATTGTTTTATGCTCGGCATATCTATCTATTAACTTACTTTTAGAAACCAGAACCAATGGTTTTAGCTCGGTATTATGAATAAAACACAACAACAACAACTTATCAATGCAATCCATACTATTCCAGATTACCCTGTCAAAGGCATCATGTTTCGTGATGTCACTAGTCTGTTAGAAGACGCAGACGCTTTTAAGCTTGTGATGGAGCTTTTAGAAAAAAAATACAAAAACAAAGGCTTTACTAAAATCGTTGGCACAGAAGCTCGTGGTTTTCTTTTTGGTGCACCGTTAGCACTAGCCTTGAATATTGGTTTTATTCCCGTTAGAAAGCCAGGGAAACTCCCTCGACCAACTTACTCTCAATCTTATCAATTAGAGTATGGTGAAGATATTTTAGAAATTCATCAAGATGCATTAACGCCAGAAGACAATGTTCTCATTATTGATGACTTATTAGCGACGGGTGGCACTATTGGTGCGACAACAAAACTTATTCGACGTTTAGGTGCGCAAGTGCAAGAAGCCGGCTTTGTTATTTCATTACCCGATTTAGGTGGTGAAAAATGTCTTGCAGAGCTAAATATTACTCCTTATTCTTTGATACAATATCAAGGCGAATAGTTTGTCTAAGAATCTAAAAGTAATTTAATATGAGTTATCAAGTCCTAGCAAGAAAATGGCGTCCTAAGAACTTTCAACAGTTGATGGGTCAAGAGCATGTTGTTAATGTGCTTGCCAATGCTTTATCTCAAAAGCGTTTACATCATGCTTACCTTTTTACAGGTACTCGCGGTGTAGGTAAAACTACTATTGCTCGAATTTTTGCTAAGAGCTTAAACTGTGAACTTGGCATAACAGATAAACCGTGTGGGCAATGTGATGCTTGTATTGATATTGACCAAGGTCGTTTTGTTGACCTTTTGGAAATAGATGCGGCCTCGAAAACGAAAGTTGATGATACACGTGAGATTCTAGATAACGTTCAGTATGCGCCAAGCAGAGGTCGATTTAAAGTTTACCTGATTGATGAGGTACATATGTTATCTCGTCACAGCTTTAATGCGTTATTAAAAACGTTAGAAGAGCCTCCCGAGCATGTTAAATTTATTTTAGCGACTACAGATCCACAAAAATTACCTATTACCGTATTATCGCGTTGTCTTCAATTTCATTTAAAAGCGTTAACGGTTAAACAAATAGAAGATAAGCTTGCTGAAATACTATCTCAAGAGCAAGTTGGCCACGAGCAAGGTTGTTTGACTTTATTGGCTAAAGCAGCGCGCGGTAGTATGCGAGATTCACTCAGTTTAACTGACCAAGCTATTGCTCAAGGGCAAGGAAATATTACTTTAGCTAATATTCAACAGATGCTTGGAGGAATAGATCAGAATTGGGTTTATCAACTGTTAGTTGCCTTGTTAAAACAAGACAGCCAAGCGTTGATGGCTTTATCTCAAGAGATAGCCTCTTATGCGCCAAGTTATAGCCGTTTATTTGCCGAATTAATTCAGCTATTTCATCAAATAGCATTGATGCAAATAGTTGAGCAACACTTTGATTTACCAGCAGACTTATTAGTTTTATTGAAAAAATTTAGTCAATCGATGTCTGCTGAAGACGTTCAGCTTTATTATCAAATTAGTCTTAATGGTCGCAAAGATTTACCTTACGCTTTTGATGAACAAGCCGCATTTGATATGACCTTATTGCGACTATTTGCTTTTAAGCCAATGCAAAAGTCACAACTTGTAAAACAATCTACTACGGATAATGCTGAGCAAGTCGTAGCAATCAACTTAGATGATGTTAATTTGTCAAAGTCGGAAGGTCACCTTTCAAATGCTGTCGAGATAACTAAAGTCGCACATGTAGAGCCCGCTACAGAGAATATAACGGAAACTAATATTACCGAGCCTGTTGTTATCACAGATAATAGTCATCAGACTAAGTTAAATGAAGAAATGCTTGCTATTGAACAACAAGCTGATGAGTTTAAACAAAGTGAAAGCAAACCATTAAATCAAGCTCCAGCGAAGCAAGTTGTTTCTCAAGAGGCTAAAACCCTACAACAAGCTCCTGCTGTAGTTAGTCATAATGAGCAACAAAGTACAACGTCCACGTCTCCTAGTGAGTCAGAAGGGCAGCTCAGCATTCATAGTCCAGTAAGCTCTGTGCTAGCAACTCGTAATATGCTACGTAGTCGAAAGAAAGAGTTGGAGAAGCAAACAAAAAAGTCCAGTGACGCAACTCTGCGTCAACCTAAGAATACTGACAATGATAAAATTAATACTAGCCCAGTAGCAGAGGTACAAGTGCCAACTACTGAAAGCGTAGTTATCGCGCCTGAGCCTGAGGTACCGTTTCACCAAGATAGTATAGATCCTGCAAGAGTAACTAAAGCGAATCAAGTCGATAAATGGGCGCACATGATTGATTCTATGCAGCTTACGGCACGTATTCGACAGTTAGCAATACATGCAACTATCAGCGAACACTCTACTGATGATAATTTGATTCTTCAGTTAAATCAGGCAACTAGGCATTTAAGTACTGATGTTGCTCATCAACAATTACAGAGCCTGTCTCTTATACACATCTCCGAGCCCACGAGACCGTACTAGATCTCGT
>CAJXRC010000090.1 GCA_913058405.1 uncultured Colwellia sp.
CTCGGAGATGTGTATAAGAGACAGGCTTTATTAAGATGCTGTATATGCTCTGTCGTTTGATTACGTAAATCATCCAAAAATTGTTTCTTAATGGTAAATTCACGTGCGCCTAAACTAACTTTCGCCGAGCCACTTTGCTCAATTGTTTCAAGGTGTGCATCAAAGTTATGTATGACATGACTTGCTTCGTACGGGGCACCAATTGTCACTACACCTTTGACTTTAGGAAGTTGTGCAGCCATAGCTAAAACAGCTGCACCGCCAAGACTGTGACCGATTAAAAGTTGAGGGGCTTCATAATTCTGTTCAAGAAAATGTGCAGCTGACAGTAAGTCTTCAGTATTGGATGAGAAATTAGTATTAGCGAAATCACCATCACTATTTCCTAAACCAGTGAAGTCAAATCGAAACACAGCAAAACCATGTTGCACCAAAAACCGACTGATTCTTGATGCTGCCGCCACATCTTTACCACAGGTAAAACAATGAGCAAACAAAACATAGGCTCGTGCTGTTTGCTCTGGCGTTTCTAACAAACCAGCTAGAAACTCGCCTTGGCTAGGAAACTCAACTTTAGTTCTCATTAATTAATTCCTCAGTTTTATAAATTAACTACAAAAAGTATTAATTTTTTGTATTAAAGAGCTGTGCTTCAACAAGACGGTCTAGCGCTAAACGTCCGCCATTAAAAATAACAACCTGTGCTAATAATACTCCCCATAAGACATGCTCAGCATAAGCCACAGGCGCAATTTCCTCTAAACTTATCACGGCAACAATATTAACAAAGAATAAACCTAGAGCTGAAAAACGACTTGCTAGCCCTGCCATCAATAACAAGGGCAACACAATTTCTGCGGCGGTTCCTAAATATGCGGCTAACTCAAACGGTAATACAGGTACTTGATATTCATATTCAAATAACAATAACGTACTTTCCCAGTCTCTTAATTTAGTCAAGCCTGATGAGAAAAACGCCCAACCAACATAAAAACGTGCCGCTAATAAGGCAACAGGCTCTAACAGACTTATTTTTCCTGCAACATTTCGGTAAAAGTGGCTAAGTGATAACAATAAATTTTTTAAGGTATGCATAATTATTTATCTTTAAAAGTAAGTTACGGTTAATCGCGGTGATCAACCTTTGTTCAAATGAAAAACTGTTATAAAACGTTGACTAAAAAGATATTAATGAGTACTAATCAAGTTTACGTTATCGTTTTTCTTGGTTTGTGCAGACGCATTAATCACTGTCGAAATGACTGCGATTAATGCTGCACTGACCATTAATTCATTATTCAGTGCAGCATGGTATACAATGAGAAACTAGGTAAGTCGCTCTAACCATTGCATTGTTTGTTGTGGTGGCAACCCACCAACACGCTGGTCAATAATTTCATTATTTTTCACTAACATCAGCGTTGGTACACTGCGTATACCATAATCTGCAGCAACATTTGCCATATTATCGATATCAATTTTAATCGTGTTAAATCGACCGTTCATCAGCCCAGAAACGTTTTCAACTATGGGTGACATTGATTTACAAGGCCCACACCACGAGGCAGTAAAATATAACAGTGAATATTGATGCTGAGATAAAAGATCATCTATTGAGTCTGCTGATGTTAGTTGTTTCATAGTAAAACCTTATTTAAGTGGGTATTAATCGTAAACTTTTTCAATTTGCTCTTCGGTTAAGCCTTTAATATCAACCCAATTTGTTTGAGCAGTTTCGATGTAACCTGGAATGTCAGTTACCCATTTCTTTTGTACGTCTTTATTTAGGTTTAGGTATAATTTGTCGCCACGGATATGCCAAGCAGTCGGGTCAGTATCGAATTTTTTATTCATCGTTACGCCAAAGGCACAGAAGCCACCATATTGTGGTGCATATTTACTTGGCTCAGATTTAAAAAGATCACGATTATCAGCCGTTGAAAATTGGTAAATAGCGCCGTTGTAAGCTGCTGTAAATTTATCAGAACCTTTCGTTGGTGCGCCTTTTGTAAAATAAGATACGGTGTCATAGCCTTTAATAGCTAAATCATTGCTATTGGCATTTACTTCAATGTTCGCTGCAAAACTTAAGCTGCTAACTAATAAGGCAGAAGTTGCGAAAGTAGATTTTATCATTGTTGAAAGTTTCATTTTTGCTCCAGTATTTAATTATTAATCTATTGTGTTTAACGTTTTTATTAATAAGGATGTTTTCCTTGGTTGATAATATAGGCCTTTCAATTACCTAAAAGGAATGACATAGTCCTAACTTTGAACCCAATCGTCCAAAATAGTCATAAAGAGAGATAAAATGGATCAACTTTCAGTCATCTTGCAACGCTTTTCGATGAATACTGAGGTTTTCTTTACCGGAAACTTATGTGGTATTAGTCATTTTAATAAAGAGCCAAATCGAGGACACTTGCACTTACTTCTCAGTGGGGAGTTAACGCTGATTGATGAAGAGGGTAAATCTCGGTTGGTTAATGAACCGACCGTGTTATTTTTTCCAACACCTCATGCTCACCGTATTATTGGTAATGAGGATAATCCCCCTGAATTGGTTTGCGCCAACATCATGTATAACGAAAGTTCTTCTAATCCAATTGCGAATGCTTTACCTGCGATGATGTCCTTTAAACTTAGCGACGATGAACGGTTGAAACAAACTGCAGATTGGTTATTCGAAGAAGCTTTTAACGAACGATGTGGAAAGCTACCCATGATTAATTCGTTAACTAATATGTTTCTTATTCATGTACTTCGTCATGTACTGGATAACAATATTATGCAGCATGGTTTACTCGCGGGTTTAGCTCATCCTCAAGTATCTATTGTTTTACTCGCTATTCATGAAGCACCAGAGCAACAGTGGGGATTAGAAGAAATGGCTGAACTTGCCATGATGTCGCGATCAAAATTTGCAGATATATTTAAACGTACCGTAGGTCAAAGCCCAGGAGATTATTTAATTGATTGGCGTATCATTGTGGCGAAAGGTTTATTAAAAGAAAATAAGCCAGTGGCATTAGTTGCCAATGCCGTTGGTTATGAAAACGGCTCGGCACTAGCAAGAGTGTTTAGAAAAAAACTGGGGATCTCACCTAAACAATGGGTTGAACAAACGCGCTAGCTTGACTTCGCTTTGTGGTTGGATTAAAGCTCCTCAACTTAGCCACCCTTAAGTTTTATCACGTTCAAGCATACTCTCATTCTTCTTTTCGATTACTGTGAAGTTATGATAAGCGCTTGAAACCATTACTCAGACTTCCTGAAACTAGCTCTTTCAAATAGAGAAAGTATCCCTCCCCTTAAATTTACCTTTTCAATAAAAATTAATGACTACTGACACCATGCTGTCAGTAGCACAGTGCTATTGTTCTTTTATCGCAATCAACCCGATTACCAATTTAAAGGAATACAATATGTTAGAACATGCACCATTAGTCTGGGCCGAGATATCTGTTACTGATATGAACCGAGCTGTTACCTTCTATGAAACTCACTTTGCGGTAACATTTAAGCAAGAAGTAATGAATGACATGGAAATGTCTATTGCTGAAACGGCCAATGAGGGTGACCCAAGTTTTGCCCTGTTAAAGCACGATATGATGGTACCAAGTAGAGATGGCAGTACAGTGTACTTACATCTTAGTTTGACGTTAAATGACAAAGTGAATGAGATTAAAGCAGCAGGTGTTGAAATTTTATTACCACCGATGCCTATTAAAGATGGCGAATGTGGTTACATTGCTATTTTTGTCGATAGCGAAGGAAATAAAGTTGGGTTGTGGTCTCAAAGTCTGTAATTATACATTTATTAAGTTCTTTATATTGAGGGTTCATCAAGATGTCTGACTCAACAACAAAGTGCCTTTGTGGCGCGGTAAAAATCACAGTAGAAAACATTGATCCTAAATTTACGGTTTGTCATTGCCAGATGTGTAGAACCTGGGGTGGCGCGCCATTTTTCGCAGTGAAATGTGGTACCAAAGTAACCATTGAAGGTGATGATAAAGTTAACCTATTCAATTCATCTTCTTGGGCATCTCGTGGTTTTTGCAGCGAATGTGGCACGCATCTTTTTTATAAGTTAAACGCGACAAGTGAATACAACATGCCCGTTGGTTTGTTTCCTGATTTGAAAGGGTTAACAATGGATATGCAATATTTTAGTGACATGCGACCAAGTTATTACTGTTTTTCAAATGAAACAAAAGAAATGACTACCGATGAGATAATGGCGTATTTTGCCACTCAAATGTAACTAATACCACATTCATAACAGTACATAAAAACAAGTCATAAGCCCAGTTCAATACTGGGTTTATGGTTTATATCAATTGAACTAATGGAATAATAATGCGCCGTGCAGACAGACTTTTTCAAATTATTCAGTTGTTAAAGAATCGCCGTTTAACTACCGCGAGTTTATTAGCCGAAGTACTCGAGGTGTCCACAAGAACTATTTATCGAGATATTCAAGATCTCATTGCCAATGGTATTCCTGTAGAAGGTGAAGCTGGTGTAGGGTATTTATTACGTCGTGATGTAGACGTACCACCCCTTATGTTTAACGAGTCAGAACTTGAAGCGATTCAAGTAGGTATGAGAATGGTAGAGGCGTGGGGAGGTAGCGAACTCGCGAGTTCAGCCAAACAAGCAATGATCAAAATATCTGCGGTATTACCTGAAAGGCTGCAAACCTTTAATTCATTAATGTTTGCACCTAAGTTTCATGCTAAATCAAATGAATTTCAACATCTCGACCTTTTACGTAAAGCGGCCACCGATAGACAATACCTTCAAATGGATTATGAAGACGCTAAACAAGCACAAACCAGTAGAGAAGTACGTCCACTCGCAATCCATTTATGGAGAGGCTGTTGGACACTATTAACCTGGTGTGAACTTAGAAATGACTTTCGAAATTTTCGCATCGACAGGATAATATTGATTAACCTCACGCCACGATTTTTTCCTGTGGTAGAAGGTCAAGAACTCGATGACTTCATTAAGGAAATGCAAAGGAAATATGGATAATTTCCGCCTACTCTATCCCTGACTCGAAGCAAACAAGGACTAACCTATTGAATGCTTCGCTAACTTAAATGCTTTACTCAGGCTTAGAGTATCCTGACCAGATATCGGCATTTACTGATGTTTTCTTTTTACGCTTTTTCTTCCCCGTGCCTTCAGGCGCTGCCATCGGCTTCTCGACAGCTAAAATTGAATCACCAGAAATGTCTGCCGCTTCAAAACCTTCAACTTGTTCACGTTCAAGGCGTATTTTGTTCTTCTTTTCAATGACTGTGAAGTGATGATAATCTTCATGGTCGATAAGCGATATAGCTAAACCGACTTCGCCAGCACGGCCACTTCGACCAATACGGTGCATGTAGTCTGATGGACTTCTTGGTAAGTTAAAGTTAATTACTACCGGCAGTTTCTCGATATCTAAACCACGGGCTGCAATATCCGTTGCAATTAGCACTTCAATATCGCCAGCTTTAAAGCCATCAAGCACTCGATTACGTTCGCTTTGACCTTTATCGCCATGAAACACAGCGGCAGTAATACCGCGTTTAGCCAATTTTTCTGCTAGATGTTCACAGTGGTGTTTTGCATTCACGAAAATAAGCGCTTGTCGCCATTGCTCTTGGTGAATCAAATGCGCTAACACGGCTGTTTTCTCACCTTTGTTAACTGTAAAAACTCGTTGTACTAACGTGCTGGCATCCGCACTTTGTAATTGTATTTCAACCGGGTTATTAAGCAGCTCTTGGGTTAACGTTTGTACTTGTTCAGGAAAGGTTGCTGAAAAGAGTAAGGTTTGCTTTTTCTTCGGCGTTAAGGCTAAAAGCGCCGTTAGTTCTTCAGTAAAGCCAAGGCTTAACATTCTATCGGCTTCATCAAGTACTAGGGTTTTAACCTTATCAAGCTTGATGGCATTACTTGAAATCAAATCAAGTAATCGACCCGGCGTTGCCACTAAAATATCAGTACCACCGCGCAATGCGAGCATTTGAGTATTGACTGATACCCCACCAAAAACAGCAAGGGTTTTAATTTCGCCATTAAAATGCACTGCATACGATTTAATGCTATCCGCTACTTGTTTGGCTAATTCACGAGTAGGCACTAAAATCAGTCCGGTAACAAAGTTACCTTTACTGTTTTTGCTGCCTGATGAAATGTCAGCGCGTATTTGCTGCAACATAGGTAATGCAAAAGTGGCTGTTTTACCTGAACCAGTATTTGCCCCTGCGATTAAATCACGGCCCGCTAATACACTAGGAATAGCTTGCGCCTGAATGGGTGTTGGCTGCTTGTATTCCAGCTCTGCTAATCGTGCTAACAAAGGAGTAATAAGGCCAAGTTCTGTAAAGTTCGCTGGGGTTGTAACAGTTGTCATTAAAATAAAGGGCTCAAAGCTAAAGTAATTGCCGCTATTTTAGCGTATTTATGGTCTGTTAAGTTAGTGAAATTGATCAAAACTTTACAGTTATATTTTTAAGTCTTCTGCAATAGTAAGCGTTTTCTTTAGATAATTGTCGGGTTATTTTACAGTATTCATATAAAGAATTTGTTCAATTTTTCATCTTGTTGAAATAATTATGTATTAATTGATTGGTGTGCTTATTGCTTCAAACAGTATGAAAAATCATTTTTTATTTTGTAAAATTCAATTAAAAGAGGCTTTTATGACATTCAAATGCTCAAACTCAATTTTAACAGCTATTCTACTTACTTTTACTAGTTTATTTTTCATGGGAAATGCTTCAGCAACATTAATTTATAGTGAAGCAGTTGATAGTGATCTAGATGCTATAGGCAGCACTAATGTAAATCTTGTTGCTGGTGTTAATCTTATTCAAGGGGTTATTAATGCAACTCCTCCGGCAGAAACTGATCGGGTAAAATTTACACAAGTGGCTGGTTTAACTATTGATAGTATAATACTTTCATTTTCTGGTGTATTTGATGATGCTAATATTGGCCAAAGTATGAACATTGATTTACACAATGATGTCGCTAACTTGTTTGATGATAACTTTAATATGGTTAACTCTGGCAGCGACATTTCAGCGTCTTTCTTTGATAGTTTTGGCCCAGAAACAGGCCCTTTAAGCACAACAACTGCGGGTGCAATTTGGGACTTTCAAATATCGGCTGGCACAGTTTTCCCGGGACAACCTTGGACTTTAACCATTAATACAACAAGTGACTCTCCTCCTGTCGATGTTCCTGAACCATCTACACTTGCTATTTTCGCATTAGCAATAGCGGGATTAACATCTCGTCAATTTAAGAAAAAAACTTAGTAAATATCTACAATAAGATAACTGAAAAGTTTAGCTAACTCAGTATAATGACTTGAAGCATCTTCATGATCAGAAGATGCTTTTTTACATTAACAAACCCATTTTGGATCAATCAAATATGATGTTATTGTTGATGTATTAAACCTGTCTCATCGTTTTCAAAACCATGACATATATAACCACTTAACTGACGTTTTTTCTTGGCTACTTGATGAAAGTGCTCATAGCCCACTGAAAAAGCAAAAGGGTTAGCGTTATAATCTGCATAAGATTGATCGCTACCATTCTTAGCTTCTCTTATTCCCGCAGCAAAAGAGCTTAAAAAATCATCTCGGTTGTTGATAAGAATAGTCGTAGCACCACTTCCCCCTTCAACCAATTCTAATGCGCCTAAGTCAATATACTTATCGACGACTGCATTATTAAAATATCCACTGTACTGCTCAGTTTCAACATCATAGGAAACAGGTGCATCATCAGCTGCTTCCATTAATGAGACAAATAGCTCTCTTACTTTTTTTGAAATCACACGCTATACCTTACTTAGCTCTTTTGGGGAGAATCTTACTGTTTAATTTGCCAATTAACTAGGGTATTCCTTGCTAGTTGATGTAGAAAACAAGGAATAACTTACTATAATTTATGATGTACAAAAGAGCAGAGGCGCTTGTGAGAAATCACTAAGTCAATAATGCTAGCCATTTGGCATTTATAAATAAGTGAAATTCATTTGTTTTTTTTGATTGAAATACAATGACCGCACTTATGATGAGGCGGGCGATATGGTACTATCGGGGTTACTTAGTGAGTGATCCGCCATTGGCAACTAGCCTTGAAGGCACTATTGATGTATTTGATATTTATCATTTTAATGGTAATTACCATCTGATTGAAATTGATAACGACCCAGCTTTTCAACTTACCAACCGATTTGAAAGATTAATAATTGAACACCTATGGCCAAAAACACATTTACACCCGAGTTGCTTGAAAAACACTTTACCAAAAATGAATGGAAGAAAGGCGCGAGAATTTTTCAGGCCAATGGCGTTAAAACTTGCGCCCTTGACGGTGAAGTAATTCGCGGTGTAGTTTTTAGTGAGCGTTCGCGCGAATCGAGCTATTTAACGCGGTTAGTTTTTGATGGAAAATACAGTGATATTGCCAGTTATTGTGACTGTTATGTTGGTCGTGACTGTAAACATGGTTCAGCATTGGCACAGTGTTTTATTCACGAACATTTTGACCGAAACAGCATAGCAACCTCAGAAAAAGTTATTGATAAGTGGCTCGATCGTTTTCAAGCTCAACCAAGTAGATACCAACCAAATATCCAACAAAAGTCATTATTATACTTTTTAAAGCCTAACCCTTATAACGAGGATGACTATTTTACCTTAGGTATAAAGTCCGCTAGACCCAAGATTAGTGGTGGCTGGAATAGTGCCATTGGTAGTGAATCTTCTGCAGGTTCGTTGATTAATAGTGCTTATGCTAATGACGATGATGTTGCTGTACTAACTGAGTTGATGCGCACCAACCAGTATGGCGATACCGTTAAGTATTATGATTTATTCGAGCGCATTATTAAAACAAATCGCTGTTTTTGGCATTCAACTTACGATTTAACCGACCCGGTGACCTTAAGTGAGCCACTAGAAGCTGAGTGGCAATGGTTCGCGTTAGGTAACAGCTTACATACCTTAAAGCTTGTTTTAATGCAGCCATCAGAAAGTATTCGCATCATCAAAGCTCAACCACTGTGTTTTTATGATGAAGAAAGAAACTGTTTTGGCCAAATTAAGACCAATACGCAATGTGACTTTGAAGCCGGCTTACTCAATTCTCCTATTTTTGAAGAAGATAAATTACCTTGGATAATGAGTAAGTTAACAATGTCATTAGGCGATGCAGTAAAGCGTTTGCCTAAGCCAAAAACAAAATACTCACAAGAATTAACACAACCCGACGTTCATTTGCATTTTACTACGCCTGTCGCCTCTAATCGACAAACAGGTTATGTTCAGGTGAGTTTTTCCTATCAAGATAACTTCGTTAATCCACATGATGAAAACGTTACAATTACGCCATCGAACGTAACAGAGCATAGTATCGATAGTGATGCTGAGATTGATGCCGATGGTATTATTGAGGGTGAAGGTGAGCGTGAAAATGAAAGTCCACGCGAGATAAAAATTTATCGAGACTTGGCCTTTGAGCAGACGGTTATTGATAAGCTGAGCACTCTTAAATTTAATACTCAGCCAAAACCTAAACTATACACATATACCAGTCAGAATGACCTTAACAAAAGTAAGACGCCTAAATTTGCCATGCTGATGCAAGGTAGTTTTCATTGGCAACACTTTTTACATCAAGAATTATCTGTCCTTAAAAATTTAGGCTGGCATATCAGCTTTGCTGATGATTTTTATTATAAAGCGCTCTCTACCGATAGTGTGTTTGATGCTGAAGTAATTGAAACTGACGACCATGATTTTTTCTCATTGGGGTTAAACTTAACCATTGATGGGAAAAAAATGCCTGCGTTTCCTATTTTACTTAGCGCCATTGAACAATTGCCAAGATCGGCATTGCTTGACCGAGAAAAAGAACAGCTGATCTCCCCTGACTCACCTATTTACGTAGATTTAGATAATGGCGGTTTTGTTGCCTTGCGTTACCAGAGTGTGCAGCCAATTTTAAAACAGTTTATTGAACTATTTATGCCTAATGCCTTAAATCATGATGGCACTATAGAGTTATCACGCTTTCAAAGTCATCAAACATTATCCATGTTAGATGACCAAGGCATGATCGCAAAAGGCACAAGCAAATTAAGAGTGTTAGCAGAGAAACTGAAAAATTTTCAGCAAGTAACTACTATCGATGTACCGAAAGGTTTAAACGCGACGTTAAGAACTTATCAGCATCAAGGGCTAAACTGGTTACAGTTTTTACGTGAGTATCAATTAGGCGGTATTTTGGCTGATGACATGGGTTTGGGTAAAACCATTCAAACCTTGGCGCATTTATTAATTGAAAAGCAGCAAGGCCGACTGACTAAACCGGTATTAATTGTTGCGCCCACCAGTGTTATTTTTAACTGGGCTAATGAGATAGATAAATTTACCCCGCAGCTTTCTTATCAAGTACTACACGGCAGCAAACGTCATGAGAATTTTGGCTGTCTTGATGGCATTGAAAATGGTGAAGATCAGGTTGATATAATCATCACTAGTTATGCATTAATTACTAAAGATTTATTGCATTATAATGACCAAAAATTTTATTACCTTGTGCTCGATGAAGCCCATTATATAAAAAATACCAAAACTAAATTATACCAAGCATTTCTAACCCTAAAAGCGCAGCATAAATTGTGTTTAACGGGGACGCCTATGGAAAATCATTTAGGCGAGTTCTGGGCGCAATTTAACTTTTTATTACCTGGTTTTTTAGGTGGACAAAGACAATTTACCAAACTCTTTAGAACTCCTATTGAAAAGCACGGTGAACTAGAGCGTAAGCAATTATTAAATCAACGTATTAAGCCGTTTATTCTACGTAGAACCAAAGATAAAATAGCGACTGAGTTACCACCAAAAACTGAAATAATACAAACCTTGCGTATTGAAGGTAAACAAGCTGAGTTGTATGAATCAGTACGTTTAGCAATGGATAGTCGCTTAAAAGATATTATTGCTGATAAAGGCTTAAAACGTAGTCAGATAGAAGTTCTGGATGCGTTATTAAAACTAAGACAGGTATGTAATCATCCTAAGCTATTGTCGCTTGATGGCGCTAAAAAAGTAAATCAATCGGCTAAACTTGATTATTTAATGGAAACGCTGCCTGAGCAAATAGATGAAGGCCGTAAAATATTAATCTTTTCACAGTTCACTAGTATGCTCTCTTTAATAGAGGATGAATTAATAGGCGCTGGTATTGGTTATGTTAAATTAACGGGTTCAACCACTAAAAGACAAGAAGTTGTTGATAAGTTTCAACGCGGTGAAGTGCCAGTGTTTTTAATTAGTTTACGTGCTGGTGGCGTAGGTTTGAATTTAACAGCTGCCGATACGGTTATTCATTTTGATCCTTGGTGGAACCCTGCTGTAGAAAACCAAGCCACAGATAGAGCTTATCGGATCGGACAAAACAAACCTGTGTTTGTTTATAAATTAATTATTGAAAACTCAATTGAAGAGAAGATTCAAAAAATTCAACAAAACAAAGCAGAACTCGCCAAGGCCTTATTATCTGAAGAGGTTAGTGACAATAAATTGAGTTTAACTGACGATATTTTGGACTCGCTGCTCACACCACTGAGTTAGAGTCTAGCGAGAACCAAGCGAGTAGAAAATAAAGATCGATACAATATGTATCGGTCTTTATCGATAACTTATACGTCACTGTTGAATAAATTTTTGCTTTATCAATATGCCATCGTCTAACCACTTAAGTAGATAATCTAAAACGAGCGGACTTGCTTGCTCTTCATTCACTTCTTGCAGTAAAAAATCACATAAATCGGCAAAACTTGCGCCATTTAATATCATATTAATAAGGTCATATTCTTGCGCTGGTAAAGAACGAAATTGCGTTAAACGATCGTTATTACGCCAAAGTAACCAATCACTGTGTTGCTCTTTTGCTGGCTCTGGCGATTGTTCTTGTTTTAGTGCATGCCATGTTTCTACACTGTTGTACTTAAAGTGAGCTAATTGAACACTTGGATGAAAACGGAACACTAATTCAGGCCATTGTTCGGGCGGTGTATTTGCCAGTATGTCACGAGTAAATAGCGTTGCGTCAGCCGCATCAAACGCCACCATCAGCAAGCGTTCGAAATGGGCTAGTTCGCTAATAATAGGATGATCTTTAAAGGGTGCATAATTGGCCAAAAACAGAGGCAATTTATCTGCAAAATGTCTTAGAGAAGTATTATCAGACGGGTAAGTATTAATATAACCTAAGACCATTTGATCAAATAAATCATCACCAAGGAAAAAGCCTAACATTTCATGGTCGTTTTCAATGGTTTCTTTCAGTCTTGCTTGGTAGGCATTTTTGTATATGTGCAGGCGAACATCACGGGTAATATTACCGTGGTCCTTAATCTGCTCCATGATAGTGTTAGTGACAGTGGGATTGTCATCGACTAAATAATTAATCATTTTCTGCTGCAATGAGGCTAACGGTAATTTATCCACTTACGTTACTATCTCCCGTTGCTTCAGTGTTTCCAGTTGACCTAAGGTGTCGTAAGCAATATTTCGTGCAGTTTCTACTTCAGCTAAAAGCTCGGCCAGTGGTGGAATATTATCATCGCGTTCAATCATAGTACTTACCCAACCAAATCTTTTCAGTGCTTGTTTATATAAAGCCCAAACAGGGTCAGCAACGGGATGGTCATGGGTATCAATAACGTAATTTCCGTAATCGGTATGACCCGCTAAATGAAACTGTTTCACCTTATCTTTATCGATACCTTCAAGATAATCTTGTGGTTTGAACTCATGATTTCGTGCACTGACATATATATTATTAATATCTAACAATATATTACAGCCAGATTGACGAGCAACCTTATTAAAAAATTCCCACTCACTCATATCTGATTCTTTATAAGTAATGTAGCTAGATAAATTTTCTAATAAAATAGGACGTCCTAAAAAGTTTTGCACTTGATCAACACGATCGCAAACATGATTCAATGCTTCTTCATTATAAGGTAAAGGCAATAAATCATGACTGTTGGTTTGATTAACGCCCGTCCAACATAGGTGGTCCGAAATCCATTCTGGCTGTAGTTCATTTACCAGTACTTTCAGTTTCCGTAAGTACTGCATATTCAACGGATCCGTTGAACCAATAGACAAGGATACGCCGTGCATTACCATAGGGTAAAGTTCACGGATTTCGTGTAAATAGTGCTTGGGTTTACCACCATCAACCATAAAATTTTCAGAAACAACTTCAAACCAATCAATATCAGGTTTAGTAGATAATACATCCTGAAAATGATCCGTTCTTAGCCCAAGACCAAAGCCGAGGAAATCGTCCGGTGGAGCGATGCCCTCAACAGCGCTAGAGAGTGAATACTCTCTAGCGCTAGCTTGATTCTTTATCAAGTTATGAACCAACGGTGCCACCTATATCATCACAAGTTTGTGCTGGTAACGCGACAAAACCATGACCTTTACATGCGGCTTGACCTTTACACGCATTTTCAGCAGTTTTACAATCGTTGTGACCATTACATTTATTAACGCCGTAACAATGAGTCAACTCAGCAGTATCAACTACGCCACGCCAATCGTCTTGTACATTACCACCAATGTCGTCACAGGTTTTAGTCGACATAGCAACAAAACCATGTCCCTTACAAACCGCTTGTCCCTTACAGGCATTTTCAGCCGTTTTACAATCGTTATGACCATTACATTTATTCACGCCGTAACAATGCGCCATTTCAACCGTATTGGTTGCGCTAGTTTTAGCTGTTTTAGTACTTGAGTCGCCTGCAACTGCAGTACATCCCATTAAGCCAGCAACCGCTAATGCTACTGCGGTACCTTGAAGTTTTGTTTTAGTGCTCTGATTCATTGTATTCTCCCATTAGTTTTTAATTATCTATTTTTAGCTATCTATTTTTTATACATCAGGCCACATTTTGCTTTAAGCTAAATAATACGAATAATGTCCAGTTTAAATAAAAATATTGCCTACAGCACCTTTAACTTTAGTTCAAATTAATGCTTTGCTTAGAATTAATTCTGACCAAATCATAAAGGTAACCACCTAATTTGACCTGCTAACGTATTTATAACTTTCATTTTTTCTTCGAATAAATATTTTATTTTTCATGAAATTTTATTGGCTTCTTACCGTTCGAGCTATAAAGTCGAGGGCTTGAATAACACGTTTATTTACCTCGAAAACGAGAATACGTTAACGTCATGTAATGTGTCTTTATGAGATATATTCAGATTTCACCAAGCAAATCAGAGTAACTTAAGTGACTGATTAATATATCAATAGGATGACTGCCCTAAGCCATATCTGTAAGCCATTAAATGTTGAGTTTTTTAACTAAAAGCGGAGTCGTTGTTGCTTGAACAGTGAGAGTGAAAAGTACTATGCCAAAGCCAATAGATTGAATTGTCCACCAATAAGGTAACTCTGTCGGTAATGATAAAACTAATGCAATGGTGACCGCTCCACGTAATCCCCCCCAGATCATGATAGGCGGATACTTGGGATTAATTGGTTGTCCCACGCTGACATGATTTAGCCATACAGAAAAGTAGACTGCAATAACACGGGCAATAAAAGCGCCAATGATGGCGAGGAGTATTGCAAGCCACATTTGGGTAAACATATTAAGACTAACCACTAAACCCAGTAAAACAAAAACAAAGATATTGGCAATAAAGCCAAGTGATTCCCATATATTATGAAGGTCGAGATGAACTTCTTTTAATTGCTCATGTGCCGATTTTTTAAATAACAAAGCAGCAAACATAACAGCGACAATTCCTGACACATGAAATAAGTGTTCTGCGATATAAAATGTTCCATAAGCGAGAAAAAGTGTGATAACCACCATATGAGGCACTGATGTTTCAATGACCTTAAGCAATAGTGCGGTAACAAATCCTAAGACACTTCCGACAATAATGCCGCCAAAAAAGACTTTGCTAAATGTTATTACTGCAGATGTTAGGTCAGGTTCACTTTGGCCTAAAGCAATGCTGAGAATTATGCTAAATAAAACAATCGCCGTTGCATCATTAAATAAGCTCTCCCCTTCAATTAGCACATTTAGGTCATCTGGCGCTTTCAACGATTTCAATTGACCCACGACCGCAACGGGATCTGTTGCTGAAATAACCACCCCCGTTAGTAAAGCCGCTATAAAAGGAAAACCTGAATGGTTGATACCAAAATAAAGAAAAACTGCGATAACAAGAGTAGAAATGATCAAACCAAACGTCGCAAGCGTTAATACGTTTGGTAAGTATTTGAACAATAATTTACTGTTCAGGGCAAAAGCCGCTTCAAAAATTAATACGGGTAGTAATATAAATAGCATTAAGTCTTGAAAATTACTCGCTCTCACGCCGGTATCTATACCAAACTCTACTGTAAATAAAGACAGAACAAAACCGAGTATAACTAAGAGTAAAGTGTAAGGAATTCGTATAAAACGCGCGACAACAATGGCAAGTACACCAACCGCTAAGAGCAGCAAAGTTATAGATACAATCATGTGAATATTCATCGTTTTTTATACCCTTATTGCATAATGATCAGTTTTTCTGATTCTTTATGAGGTATAGCTAAGCTTAGTAGATATAGCAAAATGCAATGATTGGGAGATACATGTCGAGTGTTTTGCGACTTTTTTGAAGCATAAAAAAAGCTTCAATTGTATTGAAGCTTTTATGGATGGAGTTTTAGTCGCTACTTTATTAGGACAAGTATTTCTTTAAACACTGGGGTTCGGCAGTCTTTGACTAGTTCAAATAAACACATTTCTAACCCGGTTAACTCGACGCCATTATTAACGAGTTTATTTATCGCTAACTTTTTATTAGCAAGCTCACGAGACGAAACACAGTCTGAAACAATTTGAACGTCAAATCCCATGCGTTTGAGACTTATCGCAGTTTGATACACACAGATATGTGCTTCAATACCACAAACAATCCAAGTATTAACGTTGGCAGCTTTAACGGCTTCAATAAATTGGTCATTCTCACAACCATCAAAAGTATATTTTATAATGGGTTCTTGATGACTGGTCGGTGAACTCAGTAGATTACTCAATTCATCCACTGTTGAACCAATTTTTTCAGGATTTTGTTCAAGCCATAAAATCGGTAAATCAAGGGCTTGAACACCTTTAATCAACTTCTCACAATTTGAGACTAACGCGTCGCTATCATGCACTAAACGCGTCAACTTCCCTTGTATGTCGACAACAATTAGGCCGGTACTTTCTTTTTTTAACATAATTAGCTCCTTGAGGTTATCACTTATAATGTCCCTTTAGACGGACAAATACCTGTCTCTTATACACATCTCCGAGCCCACGAGACCGTACTAGATCTCG
>CAJXRC010000091.1 GCA_913058405.1 uncultured Colwellia sp.
AGATCTAGTACGGTCTCGTGGGCTCGGAGATGTGTATAAGAGACAGGTTTAATGCTTGATGTATCGCAGTCTAGTAATGAAATTGATGACAGTATACAAAAGCTTAGAAATGAAGTTGACTCTAACGGTACAATCCTTAATGCACACATGATCGAAACAGATCAAATCGTCTCAGCGATAGAAGAGATGAGTGTTACAGCAAAAGATGTCGCTCAAAATAGTAACGATACCGCAGCCTTTACTCAAACAACGAATGCTCAAGCTTCTAAGTCCAAAGATTCGGTAGGAGAGGCTACTGCAATCGTCGCAAGATTAGTTAATGAAGTTGAAAATACGGCTAATAGCATTTCAGAAATTGAACGCAATACTTCTGATATCAATAATGTATTAAAAGTAATTGGCGATATCGCTGACCAAACTAACTTACTTGCGTTAAATGCAGCGATTGAAGCAGCCCGTGCTGGTGAATACGGCCGAGGATTTGCGGTAGTTGCCGATGAGGTGAGAGCACTTGCGGCTAAGACTCAAGATAGTACAACAGAAATAGAGCAGACCCTTTTACAATTGCGCGAAGGCTCAAGTTCTGCCATTTCTACCATGGGTTCAACTAAGTCTACTTGTTTAGAGGTTGCTCAATCTACTGAGATAGTTGCTAGTGATTTAGGCTCGATTAATGATTCAGTAAGCCAAATAAACGATCTTAATTTACAGATTGCTACCGCCGCAGAAGAACAGAGTTGTGTTTCTGATGAGATAGCCCGCAATATGACGGCAATAAGTGATATGGCAAATGAGCTCGTGGTAAATGGCAATAACAGTCTTGACCAAACGATAGAGCTGGCCAATGCTAATGTTAATTTGAAAGCTTTAGTTGCTCAGTTTAAATTAAGTTAACAACAAGTAAGCATTAAAAGTAATAGAGTGTACAACCAAGAGACTTAATTTCTTGGTTGTACATCGCTTTTCAAAAGTAGTTCACTCTCAGTTACTCAGTTACTCAGTTACTCAGTTACTCAGTTACTCAGTTACTCAGTTACTCAAATAATATTACCCCTTTCTTTCTGGTCATTCTCTGATACTACATACGCTGACAGAACAGTTACTCAATCAAAGTCATTTTTAATCGTGACTTAATGATATCTCAGTTCTTGCACCTTTCCCCAAAATACACGATAAGAAAAAATGGTATAACTGATGATCACAGGGACGACTATTATTGCTCCCCAAAGAATAAAGCTTAATGATTCTGGCGCTGCTGCAGATTGCCAAATAGTTAACTTACCCGGTACAATGTAAGGGAAGAAACTAAAGGCTAAGCCAAAAAAGCATAAAGCAAAAATAATAACTGCGGCAACAAACGGTCGCCAACAACCTTTATCATTGTGAGCAGGTAATAGTTTCAGTTGCATTTGGCTATAAACAAATAAAGCAAAACACAGTATTGGTAAAGGTAAAATATATAAAGTCGTTGGCCAAGCAAACCATTTTGCATAAACATCTGGGTTGATTAAAGGATTTACTGCAGACACTGCTACCACGCCAATAAAGCATAAAACCCCAGTCTTTTTGGCCCAGTTGACCGCTTGAACTTGTAGCGCACCTTCTGTTTTCATGATCAACCAACAGGCACCAATATAAGCGTATGCTGCAGCGACACCGAAAGCACTCAGTAAACTAAAAACATAAGCAGCTAAAGTGTCCTCAAAGCCCATCACATACATGCCAAGCATGTAACCTTGACTCATAGCAGCGAGTAATGAACCCGCTTTAAAGACTTTGTTCCAAGTAGGCTTATGGCTAAATGCAGCCTTGGCTCTAAAATCAAATGCTACGCCGCGCAATACTAAGCTAATTAATAATACCGCGGTTGGTAAGTAGAGCTCTTTGAAAATATGACTATGAGCAGCGGGAAAAGCAATTAATAATAACCCAATGGCTAAGACTAACCAGGTTTCGTTAGCATCCCAGAAAGGCCCTATAGAGGCAATCATAGTATCGCTATCATCTTTTTGTGTTAGTGGTAGCAATATGCCAACACCCAGGTCATAACCATCTAAAATCGCATATAACAAGATAGAAAAGCCCATCAATGCAACAAAAATTACCGCCAGTGAATTAGCTTCAAACATAACTACTCTCCTTTGTGTTCACTGAATTAATGACAGGTTTAACTTTTTCATCATCTGTTATTTCTTCAATCTCAACCGCGCGTTTTGCCATGGTAAATATCGTGTGTAAATAAGCGGTCATTAACACTATATATAAAATGAGATAGAGAGATAGTGATAGTGCAACATTGCCTGGTGCTATGTCGGTGGCAGCATCTTTGACCGTTAAAATTCCCGTCACTAACCAAGGTTGTCTGCCTATTTCAGTCACATACCAGCCAGCTAAGGTCGCTAGCCATCCTGAAAAACTCATGGCGACTAATACTTTTAACAACCATCGAGGCAAAGGTTTATTCCGCCAAAGTTGTATGCGACCAGCCCACGAAATTATTAGCATTAACATACCAACGCCAACCATGACTCTAAAGGCATAAAATAACGGTGCTACTGGTGGGTGATTATCTTCAAATTCATTTAAGCCTTTAATCTCACCTTGAAGATCATGGGTTAAAATGAAACTTGCCATGTTAGGTATCGCTAGCTCAAAGTGATTAGTTTTTTCTTTCTCATCTGGAATAGCAAAGAGTAATAGCGGAGCCCCTTTTTCGGTATGCCATACACCTTCCATCGCAGCAATTTTTTGTGGCTGATGCTCAAGCGTATTCAACCCGTGCATATCACCAATAAAAATTTGCAGTGGTGTTAAAAACATTGCGACAGTTAATGCTATTTTTAGTGTCAGCTTTGGCGCTTTTTTGTCGTCACCTTTAAGCAATCTATAGGCACTGATACCTGCAACTAAAAAGGCAGCGGTCAAGCCTGATGCAACAACCATATGCGATAGTCGATAAGGAAAAGAGGGGTTGAAAATAATTGCTAACCAATCCACAGGAAAGGCAACACCATTGCGCATTTCATGACCTTGTGGCGTTTGCATCCAAGAGTTAAGTGCCAAAATCCAAAAGGCAGATAAGGTTGTCCCTATGGCAACAATAAGGGTCGCTAAGGTGTGTACTCTCGCTGAAACCCTATTCATACCGAATAACATAATACCGAGAAAGCCAGCTTCGAGGAAGAAAGCGGTTAATACTTCATAACCTAATAACGGACCAGCAATATTACCCACCGTTTCCATGAATTTAGGCCAGTTAGTACCAAACTGAAATGACATGGTAATGCCAGTAACAACACCAATGGCAAAGGTGATTGCGAATATTTTTACCCAAAATCGATAGGCGCGCATCCAAACCGGCTCACCAGTTTGATCAAAACGAAATTTGAAAAAAAATAAAAACCAACTCAATGCAATCGTGATTGTTGGAAAGAGAATATGAAAACTTATATTGGCGGCAAACTGAATGCGTGACAGCATTAGCGTTTCAAACATAATGGACTCCGTTAACCCACTACTTACACTTTTGTAAGTGGTGGGCTGTAAATTGAGAATACTTTGTGATTGGTGACAATAAAGTTAAGCGAATACTTAACTTTTATTAATTAATTTGTCTTTAAGGTTGATGACTTTAGTCACTCCAGCACCTAATTTCATTAGGGTATTAAGCTTGTCTGGACTCATGCTTTGTAACTCGCCAGCCCAATGAGTGACCGTTTCTAATAAGTCATGAATTTCATGCATTTTTTCTTGTGCATAAACTTCTTTTTGATTGGCAGGTTCATCCAATAAATTATCACGTAAAAGTGAAAGAGTAGGATCAATTTCGCGTTTACGACGTTCTTCAAAAACTCGCGTCGCCATTTCCCAAATTGTGCCCGCTGGAGAGTAATATTCTTTTCTATCTTTAGGTTTATGCTGAACTTGCACTAAACGCCATGATTGCAGCTCTTTGATGCCCATACTGACATTACCGCGAGATATATTAAGTGCCTCAGAAATATCGACAGCGGTTAATGGTTCTTGATGAATAATAAGCAAGCCATACATTTGACCGACAGTACGATTAAAGCCCCAACGACTGCCCATTTCGCCACAATGCATTACAAAGGATTCAATTTTTGAAGTAAGTATCATAATAGTGTTCTGAAGTTTCAGTAATTTCTGAAAGTTTAAACTTATATTGATATAGATCAAGTTTTAATTATATTTATTTTTACCCTGCATCATTTTATTGAGAGAAAATAAGTTAAGAATAGTGATATGTAATTTTGCAGGTTTTATTCTTTTCTCCTCGTTTTCGACGAATAATAGTAGATTAATCACCATGATTGCAGAAATTGAAGTGGTATAAATGTATCGAGGAAAGGTGACTTTTATGAGGTGTTAATTTTTACTGGCCAAAAAAAAGCATGTCATCAAGACATGCTTTTAATCACTTATTTGGAGCTAAAGAAGTCGCCTTTAAACTAATAAATCCTGAATATTGGCTAAATCTTTTTTACCGTTGATGATTTCATCAGGTGTTAATCCTGATAATTCATGCGGGAACACTAACCATTCATCAGAAGTATGAATGAAGTAATCAGGAGCAAAATCAACTTTTGAATTTTGAGGTTTATACCAAGGGCAAGCAACACGAACATCTTCAGGCATATTGTTACGCATATTTTGCTTTAACTGCTTAACTAAGGCATCGATACTGCGACCAGAATCAAAAACATCGTCAACGATTAACAAGCCATCGCCTGAATTAGCATTTTCGATAATGTAATGTAGGCCGTGAACTTTGATTTCTTTACTTTGCTGATTAATGCCGTAATAAGATGAAGTACGAACAGCAATGTGATCGGTTTCTATTTTTTTGAAATCGAAATACTCTTGAACAGCGATACCAATTGGTGCACCGCCACGCCAGATACCTACAATAAACTGAGGGCGAAAGCCATCTTCAAATACTTTAGCGGCTACGCGAAAAGAATCTTCTAATAATTCTTGCGCGGTGATAAAACGTTTTTCCATGCCGAGGAAACCTTGTTAACAAATTATAAATTAAGGGGGGATTATAACCCGACAAATAAAAATAGTGTACTGCTTGAGTGCTTATAAATAACAAGGGTGTCGATTACATCAAATTGAAACGCTTTAAAGTGGTCGTTCTGAGCATGTTTTTTAAGCTGTAGGAGTGTAGGGGAGTGCACTGAACTCCTGTAGTACATTTATCTCTCATCGTATGTGAAAAAGAAAGAACAACGCCTGCTTATTCTTCGCAAATGAAGAGTGCCTAAAGCCTCATCAAGTTTATTAATCAATTATTAGCTAATGCATTCAAGATCTTTAGGGTTACAAATGATCACAATACGCAGCTAGACCGATCGGTTTGTTTTGCGTATATTATATGTATTCCAACAACGAGGTGCATTATGAAACATCGAGCAAAGGTTGCTGTAATGACGAACATAAGAACACAGATAATTAAGCATTTATCTGCTGATGAAAATGACAAATTTAAATCTGCTGCCTTCATAACGATGTGAAAATAATTTACAAAGGCACAAAATAAGGCATTAACTCAGGTATTAACACAAGTATTACTTAAGCCAGTTTCTATTGTTGAGATTGGAATTTATATAAAACTATCACGGAGAATAACTATGTTAGAACGTTTTTTTGAAAAGACCATTCGAGGTTATTTGTTAATCACAGGTTTTTTAACTGCTAGTGCATTTCTTACCTTTTTAGCGCCTGAATGGAGTATGACAAATTTATTTTTCTATGATGAAAGCATGATGGAAAATAAGCGTTACTTACAGGCAACATATCAGCATTGGGGAGTAATGGTCGGCTGTATCGGTATTTTATTGATGGCATCGGCAAAGTATAAATCATTAAGAACCTCAACCATGATTTACAGTGGCTTTGAAAAAGCAATGTTTGTTGGGCTGTTTTTCTACAACGTATGCGTGAATGATTATGAGTGGTTTTACGGCTGGAGTGGTGTATTTGCGCTTGATGGATTCGTTACTGTTTATTCACTCGTTTATGTTTATTACTACATCAATCGTGATAAATCTAAAACGCCTGCTCATCTACGCTAATAGTCAATCTGGTACGGAAAGTAATAAAGAAGTGCAGTTATATGTAACGGCACTTTTTTAAGTATAATTAGCATATTACTGGGTTAAGCGCTTAGTCTCTTTCATCGCATTATCTAATATCGAACGATCTTTCTGTAACGCACAAAGTAATGTACTGCCAAGCCATAGGCTGTAGATGGCTCTTGAAGTTTCATAGCTGTTTTCTAAAGAAAAGTCACCATCTACGATGCCTTGTTCAAAAAAAGCAGACATACAAGAAATTATTTTTTCAGCACCACTATTAAGCGATTTTTGCATGTCGTTCGATGTACCTGATATTTCACCTGATAACTTAACAACTAAACATTTAATCTGAAAATCTTCAGTTACTTTCGTTGAGCACCAGTTTTCAAAATAAGCATGCACTCTTTCTTGGCGAGTTATTGCTGTATTCGTTAAAAACTGAGTCAGACTAGCTAAGTGTTCTTCAAAATAATCATCCAGTAAAATACGACCAAAATCATCTTTTGATTTGAAATGGTGGTAGAAAGAACCTTTTGTTGCACCTGCAGCATTTATAATTGTCATGACTCCAACACCGGCGAAACCCTGTTCGCTAATGATGTCAAACCCTACATTGAGTAACTTCTGTTTTAAATCTTTCAAGGTTATAACTCCTAGGCAATTTAGTGAATATTATAAATGATTGCATACCGAACGGTCTAGTTTTACTTTTGGCTAAAAAAACAATTAGACCGATCGGTTTGTTTTGTGTATAATGTCATTATTATTTTGGCATATCAAACAAATAACTATTTAATTAGGGGACATCATGACTAACCGTTTATCAATCGTAATAGGTGGCGCTACTGGTCTCATCGGTAAATCAGCTGTAGAAATAGCACTAGATAATGAAAGTGTTGAACACATCTACTCTCTGTCACGTCGCCCTATAACAATAGAGCATAGCAAGCTGACTCAATGGTTGAGCCCTGATTTATCAATACCTTCTGAAGGTGATGTACCTAGCTCGCCAATTATTGGTGTGATCACATTAGGAACAACGTTAAAAAAAGCAGGAAGCAAAGAAAAGCTTAGAGCGATTGATGTCGATTTAGTGGTTAACGTTGCCAAAGATATGCACAAGTTCGGGGTGAAACATATTATTGTTGTCTCTTGTCTAGGAGCCTCTGTTAGTTCTCGTTCGCACTACCTTCGTTGCAAAGGTGAAATGGAAGCGGAGTTACAACAGCTTGAGTTTGAAAAAGTCACATTTATGCATCCTGGTTCCTTAGTCGGATCTCGTGAAGAAACAAGAAAAGATGAGAAAGTACTTCAATGTGTTTTGAACATGCTAAGTCCTTTAATGATTGGTGTATTGGCAGATTTTAAACCGGTAAAAGCACATGATGTCGCCGATGCTATTATTCAGTTAGCGACTCAACAAAATAATAGTATTAACAAACGCATAGAACATATACGAACACCACAAATACTTAATTTATGTAGTTAATTAGATAGCAACCAGTTCGGAGAAGTTGATCATGACGATATTCAATATAAAGACAATTATCACAGCTGCAGTAGTCGGCTTTACCTTATCAGGTTGTGGAACAGGCGATGAAAAGCTGCAGCGCGATGTTGACTTAATCGCGGTAGATGAAAGAGTTGTTTTGGTTAGCAAAAAAGCTGAAAAGCAAAATTTAACACAACTACTAACCATAGATCACTCTCGTCTAGCTAAAAAAGAAGACGCTGAACTTGCTGCAAGTAGAGTGGCTTTATTTTCTGATATTGCACTTAACACGGATCTCGTTGCACAAAATACTTTGGTTGGCCTTGATTTGCCATTTCGGGTAATTTCCTATGCAGAAGATGAACAGATCAAAACTATGTATACAGATGCTGCTTTTTTGCAAAAAAGACATAACTTGTCCGACACGGTTGCCTTACAAAATTATCAAACAAAAGTTTCTGAATTAGTTAAAGATATTCCTAATGCAAAAGCCGTTAATTCACAAACGCTTAGCCATAATTATGGTATTAAAAAAATTGAATCTGACTATGACTTTGAAACGACATTATCAAATATTAAACGTGATGTGTTAAAAGAAGGTGACACACTTTGGTTTATCAATTTGGATTATAAAGCGGAAGCTAAAAAAATAGGTAAAGCACTGCCAGATGCTACTTTACTTGTATTCGGAGCTCCCGCTCCAGGCGCAACGGCAATGTCGGATTTCCCAAGCATAGGACTTGATGCCTTTGGTCAGAAAGTGCTTGTTTATGTGGAAGAGGGCAAAGTCATCGTTGCCTATAACGATATCGTTGATATGTCACAACTTCATTATCAAGACAATGCACTAGCACACAGAGTTATTAACTTTCGCCTTGGTAAAACACTCTCTAATGCAGTAGAAAAATAACCTACGTAGTGAGAACTAACACATCATAGTAAGTTGCTATGATGTGAAGTTTCCTGCCAAAAAATCAACAGTTGCACTCAGTTTACTCACTATAAAGTGTTATTAACCTTGAAGGATAAAAAACTATGGAAGTAAATCAATTTACCGCATTGTATTTTTCTTGGGAGAAAACAAGCGCCTTGTTTTTTATTGCTATTGGGTTGATAGGAATTACTACTGCACTATTTTTATGGCAGAAGACAGGATCAGAAATTCTTCGGTTAGCTCCTTACCCGTTAATAATATTTGGTAGCTTGTCACTTATTGTCGGCTGTACCATATTCTTTCGAACAGATACGCAAGTCAGTGGGTTACTATCGCTAGTGCAATTAGATGTCACGACCTACTTTCAACAAGAACTTGAAAGAATAACAAGCGTTAACCAAAATTGGGCGCTGTATAAATGGGGTGAGCTTTTAGTTATTGCGGCTTCGCTCATTGTTATCATGATATTTCCCGATAAGTCAGCTCTGTTAGGGCTGGCACTGGCCTCCATTATGATAGCAGTGCCTCTTCTCACGCTTGATATTATTGGTGAGCGAAATGGTCTGTGGTATATGGCGCAAATAACATCATACAAGGGATCGTTATGAACCTTTTAGAATGCAAAACAATCTTTTTGTTGAGCCTATGGAAAACCTATGTAGGCCCAGCTCTAGGAGTCAGTTTTGATATGTCCTATGTCGAAGCTGTTGGTTACACCATGTTAGGTGCTGGCGTCACTGTCTTTGCCACACTCTATTTTGAGCAAAATGTAACACGAGCATTTAAGTCACTGATGAGAGTCTTTGTACGTAGGAATGCACAAAAACCACCTAAGTTTAAACCTGTATTACGTAAAGCGCTGATTTTCTACAAACGATATGGTTTTTGGGGATTAATGGCTTTAACACCTATTTTAATTGGTCTTCCTATCGGTATTTTAATCGCAGTACGCTTAGGAAGTACTAAGCATAAGGTCGCAGTGACCGTACTGTTTATGTCACTTTGTTGGTCAAGTTTATCTTACATTGTTACGTTAAATGGAGTAGAGCAACTAGGAATATAAACGACCAAAGCGTAAGGTTGTGGTTTATCATTTTCGAGGTTGGCTATTGTTTCGTTATGTTCTTTAATCTTTATAGTTAAAGAAGGAAGTTTGATTTACGTGTAGTAACACGGGGAACGTTTTTCGGAGTTCTTGTGTTAGCGTTATATATCGAAGGTCACAGAGATTTTTCTAGCTGTTTTTCTTCATATTGTTACTGTTAGGGAATAAACCATATAGCTAATTTGTGGTACCAATTTTAATCTAGTGCCAATGGCTTCTTAGTGCCTTGAGTTCAATCTGTGGATGCAACACACAGGTTAAATTTCTCTGCTGGTGTTTCATATTCTAATACCTTTCTCGGCCTTTCGTTGAGTTTTCTGGCAACACTACTCAACTTTTGTTGGCTGTGTGTGGATAAATCAGTTCCTTTAGGGAAATACTGGCGTATAAGCCTGTTCGTATTTTCATTTGAACCTCTTTGCCAAGGAGAATATGGATCGCAAAGATATACTGGGATTTTTGTCGCTTGCGTAAAGTCTTTATGATTAGTTATCTCATAACCTCTGTCCCATGTGAGTGATTTATACATTTTAGTTGGCAGCTTTTTAGCATTTTTTATTAATGCTTTGATAACCGTTTTGGTTTTACTATCATCCACTCTAACGAGCATTACATAGCGGGAATGACGCTCTACAAGCGTTGCGATATACGAGTTATTACAGCCTTTAATCAAATCACCCTCCCAATGGCCAGGCACAAGCCGTTTTTCAACAGATTCTGGCCTTTCACTGATTGTAAGTCCATCAGATATTTTACCTAATCCTTTATTTTTAAGTGTCGCATGACGTGAATAACGCATGATGCGTTTCGACCGTAAACACCTTTGCAATTCCTTTTTTAAGGCTCCTCTTGTTTGAATATATAAGGTTTTATATATCGTCTCGTGTGACACCTGAAAACTGTCATCACTAGGATGCTGTCTTCTCAACCAGCCCGCTATTTGTTGTGGTGACCAAGCGCACTTAAGCTTCCTAGCCACAAAAACTGCCAATTCTTTATTAGTCGCTAGTTTGCAGGTTTTTGGCCGTTTAGCTCTTTCCCATGCAGCCTCATCAGCATTGACAGCACGATACTGTTTATAACCACCATTACGATTAACTTCACGGCATATTGTTGATGGAGAGCGGTTTAGCTTATTTGCTATTGCTCTGATTGATAGGTTAGCAGAAATACTCCGAGAGATTTCTTCTCGCTCAGTTAGCGTTAAATGAGCTTTCGCTCTGTGTTTATCTCTAGGTCTAATACCGCCAGACTCAGCGATAATTCGACAAACAGAAGAGTGGTGTCTATCGAATAACCTAGCAATATCGTTGAGTGATGTGCCTTGTTGATAACGTTCCCACATTAATGCTCTTTGTTGGGCCGTATAATATATTCGAGTTCTTCTTTTCATAGCTACGCTCCTTTAATATAAGGATAGCGTTGCATTCACCATTTGAACTCAAGGCGCTTAGTTGACATAACGAGTTGAAAAACTTAATGTCTTCTTAGAGCGAACAACGGACGTTGGAATTACTAATAATCAAATGAAATTTATACTAAAAATCTTTGGCAGGATATGGAATGTCGGCTTCATTTTATTATTTGCTTTGCTTCTTTATTCATTTTTTGGTGGTGAACTGCCCAAATGGGCGTCATATTATGTGAATAGCTTATTCACGCTGCTTCAATCCTTTTTAACATCAGACTGGAGTTTGTTCGTTTTTCTTATTGTTTTTTTGGTAGTTGGTTATAACTATGCTCAAAAGGTTGGTTGGAAGAAACTAGCAGAAAAAATAGGTAAATATTTCCAAACAAATAGCAGTGAAGAATTTCAATTTAAACTAGGTGTATTATCGTTATCAAAATTACTATTTGGAGCTTCGATTATATTTGTCGCTTTATCTTTGTCATTGTTTAATTATGAATTAAGAAAGCAACCAGAATGTACGATTAACTTATTAGATAAAAAAACGAACAAATGTATTATTGATAGCAACTTAACCTCTAACTTTCGCATTGTCGTTCATTCTGGCGGCAATAGAGATACTGTGAATATCAAAATCCCTATTGATATTTTTATCGATGGTATTACGACTAACACTTCATTTGCTAATGTTTACCCTGATACAGCTAGTACAGGTGGAAATGGAAGATATCATTCAAATTTAAATTACGGTATATATGATCTTCCTAAGAGCCAAAATACGACAATCACTATAGCTGCCACCAATGATGTTATTAAACTAAATTTATTTGAAGCTAAGATACTTACTAATCCGAATGATTTGTTAAAGATGATATTCAGCGCACTGTTTTTAGTAACGTTGCTCTTATCTATTTATTTTAGGCAAAACACATTCAAAAAAGGACTGTTGCGCCCATTACCTTATTTAGTATTTGTTGCAATTGCATTAGTCGTAATTTTCTAATGAATAATGTTGCCGACCGTCTCCTACTGGCACAAAGCGACTGAAAATAGCATCAATAATTAGGTATTGCTAACGTCTTCTCTGTGGCAAAAATGAGCGTTAGGTGATTCTACTTTCCCAATGCCGACCGTCTATTATATAGCATGACCCTAGCAATTTATTCTATCGGATTGACTAATTGCTTTAGGTACTAACGTTAATCGCCCGTTGTATTGATGCAATACTAACACTGACCTCTTTTTCAATCTCTCGTGATGTTAAGCCCTCACCGTGTAACTTCATTATCTGTAAATGAATAACCTCGGTAATAACATTAGGAAGGCCAAAAGCAGCAGCATAACCATTTTTACGTTCTTTCTTTTTAGGAATGGAAGGTCTATTTATTGGCAGTATTGGTTTTCTTTTTCTATGAACTACTGGAATCGTTGCAATAATTGGTTCGGGTATTGGTGCTGTGTTCTTATGTTCAATCAATAGCGGTATCGCTTTATTCAGTGCTTTTTCTACAGCGCGAGTAATGATATCTTCAAGTTCATCTGGTGTTAAATTAATGGTGTTATTTTTTTTCGACAATTTCCCTGCGACATTCTGTGACTTTTTAGCTATTATTTTTTGCGACACTTTAGATATCGAACCGAAAACACGTATTAACTCAGCAGTATCAATTTGTGGCTTACCTAGCGTATCACGTACCATTGTTAACTTGCCGTTAGCTATGTATCGCTGAATTGTTCTCCGTGACTTCTTTACTAATAATGCGCTATCAGTGATATTGTGAGTAGTCATACAACACCTTTTTTATTGTTATTATACTGCGACATATTAGAGGCTTTGATGAGAGGATAGTCAATACTGAACAAAAGAAAATTAACACTGATTTTTTAGATTCGGTGCAACGAATCAATCACATTCCTGCTTTAAAATACTATTTATACTTCTAGAACTCATGTCCAAAAGTAAAAATTAAATAAACAAGGAGGAGATCGTCCGTTTACATATCAAACTGCCTTTTAGCTGAGGTGACTTTGGTTCACAAAAAAGGACCTTTTTGTGCCAGCTACTGTCCTTAATATTTCATTCAATAAAATTTACTGTTTCAAAATCTGATTAAATTTACAGTTAGACCGCTTCCTTGCGCTTTGCTGACGTTAGCTACTGATTGTTCTTTAGGTCAACTGATAGCCTGAAGCTGTCCAACCTGTTTAAAGAATATGTCTCATTTGAATAGTTATCTAATTTCCTTTCATTTTAACGAAGGGTAGTTCACTATTTTGACACGATACCCATCGATTAGTCGTGAGTTGACATAACTACTGATGATTAATAAACGGGGTCAGATGAGAATTTCAAAGGCCTAAGTGGCCGCTAGTTTATTGACGCCGGATCTAAATTCTAGATTGTTGATTTTTCTCGACTCTTTTAAAGTTATAATCCTAACTATTTGTAGTTGTTCGTATCTAATTTTCTTATTCGGGGTATATAGTTTTGTTGAATGGATTATGGTTAAGTTTTTTTTGGCTAGCAGCTATAGCTGCAGGTTATCAGTGGCTCTTACTAGATAACGCGGAAGTATTTAATCAAATTATTACCTCTTTGTTTTCTATGGCAAAGCTATCTGCTGAAATTGCAATTGGATTGATTGGTACACTTTGTTTGTGGCTCGGAATTTTTAAAATCGCTGAGAAAGCCCAACTTATATCTTTTTTTTCTCGTGGCGTTGAGCCACTTTTTAGGCATTTGATGCCTGGAGTTCCTCGTGGCGATAAAGCTTTTGGCTCCATTTCCATGAATATGGCCGCTAACATGCTGGGGCTAGATAACGCTGCTACTCCTCTTGGGCTAAAGGCTATGCAAGACCTCCAAGAACACAATACCAATAAAGATGTTGCGACTAATGCTCAAATATTATTCTTAGTTTTGAATACGTCTTCCGTTACGTTATTACCCGTTACTATTTTTATGTATCGTGCTCAGCAAGGTGCTCTAAACCCTACGGAGGTTTTTATCCCTATATTACTGGCTACCTGCGCATCAACAGTTGTTGGGGTATCTGTTGTCGCTTGGATTCAGCGTCTCTCACTTTTAAATCGCGTAGTGTTATCTTATTTGGGGGGATTTGTTTTATTCGTATCCTTACTTATTACAAGTTTAATAAGTATGCCAGCAGAGCAAATGACAAAGGTTAGCTCGGTGGCTGCTAACATCATTTTATTTGGTGTTATTCTTGCCTTTCTTACTATAGGTTGGCGTAAAGGAGTGCAAGTTTATGAGACGTTTATAGAGGGGGCCAAAGAAGGTTTTACTACAGCCATTACATTAATACCTTACTTAGTAGCAATGTTAGTGGCTATAGGGGTTTTACGTGCTAGCGGGGCCTTGGATCTATTTGTTGACGGTATTGCTTACTTGTTGGTCCTCGCTGGGCTGGATACGCAATTTGTTGATGCATTGCCTACGGCACTGATGAAACCATTTAGCGGTTCTGGTGCGCGGGCTATGATGCTAGAGACCATGAATACACATGGCGTGGATTCTTTCGCCGGTCGATTAGCTGCCGTTATGCAAGGCAGTACCGAAACAACGTTTTATGTGCTCGCTGTGTATTTTGGCGTAGTGGGTATTAAGCAGGGAAGGCATGCCGTCTTTTGTGGTTTGTTCGCTGATCTTGCTGGAATCTGTGCGGCTATATTCGTGTGTTATTGGTTCTTTGGATAATAAAAAAGCTGGGATACTCTGAACCTCCCCAGTTTAACAGACACTTTAAATATTCAAGAAATGACTAAAAGCTGCATTATCATGTTGTCTAATTAGTTTCATATGTTTCATATGTTTTATTTTTTAGCCATAGCCACATTAAAAAGAGCTTAAGACGTAAATAGCTTTTAGTCCGCTTTGTCGGAACAGTTGCCGTTAGATAGGTGAGGACTAACGTCAGCTTTCATATCTTAAGTAAACGTAAGTCTGGCTGAATCCTAGAGATAATTTAGGTCGGGTTTGTGGTACATGCAGTCTACTTATTTCTAATGTTATTGATGGGCACTAAATGGGGGGCCATCAATAACATTGTTTTTTTACAATATTTTTGGACATAAAAAAACCGCAATTAAGCGGTTTCTTATCATAAACAATGTTCTGTTTATGGCCAAATCTAAAAGTTACTAGGTATAACGATTAGACTAAAAAGGTCTTCTTTTGGTGGAGCGGGGGGGAATCGAACCCCCGTCCAAAAAGCCTACGTTCTCGGTACTACATGCTTAGTCGCTCGTTTATTTAACCAATTAGACGCCAAGCGACAGGCTTCGTCATGGTGAGCTCGATACTATTTCGCGGTTCAGTCTCAAGCAAACTTCCCTCGCTAACCTATTTGGGGTGACCATCGATCCTCTAACCAATAGGTGAGATTTCAAGGCGATGGCTAGCCTAAGCGGCTAGTGCGAACGTATCGTCGTTAGCAATTATAGTTTTGCGGCTTTTTACCAGGCAAACCGCCCCTGGGCATGCACCTTGAGTTTCATGAATCTTGTCGAATCCTAGATCCGCCCCAAAGTTTAACATTTCTACATTTTCTATTATTTTTACAATTATAGGTTCGATATACCTATGGATCGCATTATACAACGCTTAAGTTAAATAGACAACGTGGTATTTTTTAACCACTTACCTAACAAACAGCCTAACAAATTATCGATCTAAGTTTTTATTCTTCATTAAGCGACCTTTATCAACAGCCCACTCTCTGTCTTTGATATCGGAACGTTTATCATGATCTTTCTTACCTTTACCCAAGTAAAACTCGAGTTTCACCCAACAGGCTTTCCAGTACATCGCTGTTGCAATCAAAGAGTATCCGTCACGTTCAACGGCAGCAATGATTTTATCTAGCTCTCTACGGTTAAGTAATAATTTTCTATCACGATTTGGATCACATACAACGTGACTTGAAGCAGCATTCAGAGGTGATATTTCAGCTCCTAATAAATAAGCTTCGCGGTCTTTAATATGTACGTAACAATCAGAAATATTTACTTTGCCACTTCTAATACTCTTAATTTCCCAACCTTGTAAGCTCATTCCGCCTTCAAACTTGTCCGTTAAGCTATAGTTGTGCCTCGCTTTTTTATTTAAAGCGATAGTATTACTGCTGTCTCTTATACACATCTCCGAGCCCACGAGACCGTACTAGATCTCG
>CAJXRC010000092.1 GCA_913058405.1 uncultured Colwellia sp.
CAGAGGGCGAGTTTAAAAGGCTTATATGCGGCGTTATTGATTTTGACAAGGGAATAACCATTCTCTGCAATCAATGCCTTGCTTCTAAGCCTTTTAACTCTCGCTGAGTGGGAAAGAACTTAATCAACTTGGTATTAATAAAAATCTAACTATTAGCAATGTAAAATAAAAGTGAAGAAAACGCGGTAAATCGTTTTCTTCACTTTTACGATAGAGGTTATCCTAAAGGTATAACCTCTGTTTATTAGTATGCCAATTATCTTAGTAATTTGGCTAGTGTTAAAAATCAAACTAATAAATTTACTCTTCTCGTAAGGCCTGCATAGGGTCACTGCTAATCACTCGCCATGCTGGCATAATTACAGACAAGATAACAATAATTACTAAAGCGATATCTAATGAGGCCATTGCTAGCCAGTCAAAATCAGGTAGCATCTCTAAGCTTTGTGATACTTGTTGATAGCCAAAAACAGAGATAATAAAGCCTAAACCTAATCCAACAACCAACATTGACACAGCATCTTTTAAAATAAAGTTAACCAATTTAGCTTGCTTGGCGCCCGTTGCCATGCGCACAGCAAGTTCATATTTTCGATGATTTGTGGTCATTTGTGTTAAACCCGCAACACCAATAGCCGCAAGAAACAAGGTTAAACCTGTCATGGCAAGCACTATCCATAAACTAAGGCGTTGATTTAAGGTCTGTCTCTGCCAAATATCTGTTAATGATTGTACGGTTAAATTAGTTAAACGTGGGAATTGACGCTTAAGTTCGTTTTCTAACATTGCTGGTGTAAGCGTTTTCCCTGCGGGTAACATCACAGTAAATTGCATGGTAGAACCGGGTCTTACTCGATGAGAGTATACCGAAGGCAAGCCTATTTCTTCTGTGATCCCTGTTCGGCTTAAAGTATTAGCGACTACCCCAGTAACAATTGATGGCGGTGTTGAAGCATCAGGACTCATTTGAATAGTTTTACCGATAATTTCTTGGTAGCTAAAGTTCGAAAATAAGGTTTTTGCCATATTTTCATCGATAACAATTCTATCTTCATCATTATCAATTTGGGCTTGGCTGACATTCGCTCCAGCTAACACAGGTATTTTAAAGGTAGAAAAATACTCTGGCCCTAAGGTTTTTATTTGGTGAATAACGCGGGTTCCTGATGCCTCATCACGAAAAGCGTTTACGCGTAATGAATCAGATAAAGGGCCATAGTTAGGGATGATCACTTGGCTATTGCTGACCTCTTGCTCTATCAAATTCGATATGCCATCAAGGAATTGTTTAGCTTCACTTTTTCCATAAGAATCAAAGGTATTTAATTGAGTGATATATTCATCATCGCTTACCGTTATGCCAATTTCATAACTATTACCAATGTCGTAACCGGTATCTTGATATACTGCCTGATAGCTTTGCATCGCTATCATCACTGATGCGGTAAGCAATATTGAAGCAATTGAAAGCTGCAATACCATCAATACTCGACTTAACCATTGATTACTTTGTGCTTGTATTCCTTTACCACTGCTATTTAAGTTATTGCCTAGCGCGTGTTTATCAATATCAACCAGGGCGAGGGAACTAAATAGTACGCTAAGTGCAAAGATGATGGTGATTGAGGCAAGTATGGTAGTGCTGTTTATATTGATGGCATCTATCATAGGTAAACTATCACCCGCGATTAACGGTAAACTTTTTATCGCCCAACCGGTAACTAATAACCCCGTCATTGCTGCTAAAATAAAGCTAGGTAGGTTCTCAAGTAACACCAATAATCTCATTTTGGTTAAGCTTGCTCCTAAGCTGATTTGAATAGCAAATTCTTTAGTTCTTCCTTGATAATGTGCAATGAATAAATTTAGTAAGTTAAGCGTCGCCATTAATAATAGCCCGATAACTGCGGTAAATAATGCGATCAGTAGACCTTCGGTTTCACCTAACATGTTGCTGCGATAAGTGTTGCCCTTAGCTATTTTTTTTGTACTGTTCATGAAGTCCAAAAACATTTGCACTTGCTCGCCGTCAACGTTTCGGGTGACGTAATCTTCTAACCATGCATCAACTTGTGCTTGTGATGGTAATTTTGCCTGACCATTAGCAGATTTTAGAATTAGCGTTTCAATATCGTTGCTGATATTACCTACTGAGTCGGGTTGTGTCTTAACTTTCGCTAAGTTGGCAATAAACCAGACTTGTTGTGGTAAAACTGAACGGTTGCTTTTTATCGCCATTACATCTTCGATAACACCAGCAATGATATAATTTTGATTGGTAATAGTGATTTGTTTACCTATGACTGATTTAACGCCAGCATAAGCGTTTTCCCATAGGCTCTTAGAAATCCAGACATACTTCTCTGTAGACTCAATAGTGACATTATCGCCGAGTAATAACTGGCTACCTAACACCGAAAGAATATTGCTTGAAGCATCATAACGGGTCGTTGCAAACGTTGTGTTGTTTACTACTACATCTTGCTCTGAAGGTGCAACACCAGCCCATTCGCCTAAATCACCAAATTGCTCACTAAAGTCGGCTAAGCGATTCATATTCCAATAGGAAACACTTAAAGTTTCTGACATTTTAAATTGATAATCAAAGGTTTGTAATGAAGCCTCATTTTTGATGCCTTGCAATGGTTGATAGAGCAAGGTTGAAGAAATTGAGATCACACTCAGTACTGCGCCTAATGTTAAGCCAAGTGTTAAGATTAGCGGAACACTTAATCGTGGTAGTGAAAATACCCGAATTATGCCTTGGTATAAGGATTTCTTGAATAAACTCATGCAACCCCCTGCAATGATTTTTCATTGATCTCAACGTGTGGACTCAGTCCTGCATTGATCTCTGAAACAATCTGTCCGTCGAGTAATTGAATTTGGCGGCTAGCGCAGCGTGAGTATCGGCTGTCATGGGTTACCATTACGATGGTAGATCCATCTTTGTTAAGTTGTTCTAATAATGACATTACTTGGTCACCATTTTTGCTGTCTAAGTTACCTGTTGGTTCATCAACTAAAATCAAATCGGGTTTTCCAACAAGCGCACGAGCAATTGCAATACGTTGTTGCTGTCCGCCTGATAATTGATTTGGGCGATAATGCTGTCGGTGCAACATATCAACTTGTGTTAACACTGTTTCAACACGTGTTTTTATTTCACTTTTTGAACAGCCTCTGTGTTCAAGTGGCAAAGCGACATTTTCAAAGACTGTCAGGTTATCTATTAAATTGAAGGATTGAAAAACATAGCCTATATGCTCATTCCGAATTTGTGTGCGTTGGTCTACTTTTAACCCTGCGGTCGAAATGTTGGCGAGTTGATAGCCACCTTCAGTTGCTGAGTCCATCAAACCCATAATAGAAAGTAATGTAGACTTACCACAACCAGAAGGGCCAGTGATAGCAACAAATTCTCCTTGGTTGATTTCTAAACTAACACCTTGAAGTGCATGGGTTTCTATTTGCTGACTGTCGTAACGTTTGTGGATGTTTGACATGGTAACTATATTTTTCATGTGGCTTTCCTTAATTTTTTAGCTGTAGACTTACTGCTTATTTTTATGCATTTTTATAAATGCTGTCATTGTTTGATGATGCTTTTGGTATTCATCGGAATTAGTTGTTGTTATTCAATGATTAAAAGTTGTGGATACATACTGTATTTTTGCGTGTCACTGTTTACCAGTGAATCACCAGATGTTAACCCTGAAGTGATTACTAATTTACTTTTTGATAGCGCACCAAAAGTGACATCTCTCTGGATTAATGAGTTGTTAGTGTCGCGAACAAAAATGCTTTGTTTACTGCGTGGGCGAAAACCTGGTACTTGCTCTATGTAGCTAACGGCTTGTTGATGCCTAACAAATACTTGTGCGGATATTGATAAAGCAGGGCGAGCATTAGAGGTGAGTTCTTCATCAATAACAGCCTCAGCTAGTACAGAACCATTATTAACAACGCTTTCGATGCGCGTGATGTGACCTTTTATAATGCCCTTTTGGGTATCAATTAATACAGGAGCATTAATATCTATTTGATCTGCTTCGTTTTGAGGTAAGCGTAAGCGAGCAATCAATACTTCGTCACTGCCCACTTTTGCTAACGATTGACCTAATTGAACACTTTGACCTAATTCTATTTCTAAGGTTTGCAGTGAGCCATTAATTCCCGCTTTTACCTTCATATCGTCAAGCTGCTGTTCAAGTAAATTAACTTGCGCATGTTGTTGCTTGATGGTGATATCACGCTGCGTTAGCTGGTGGCTTTGCATTTCGATAAATTGTTTATATTTTTTCTTTTCAAAACCAAGCCTTTTACTTTCTTGTTTCACGGCCAACTTAGCGCGTTGTAATTCTATTTTAGATGAAACGCCTAAGTCCATCAGATTCATGTTCACTGAGAGTTCAAGTTCTGCTTTTTCAATTTCGGCTTCAATATCGGCAATACGACCTTGATAATTTAAACGTTCACTTTGTTGTTCATATTTAAAGGCTTCTCTTTGCGCTAATTGTTGAGCAAGTTGCCCATTGGCTGCGTTAACTTCTTGTACTAGTTTAGGATTCGATAAGTGTAAAATTATAGTTTCAGGAGTAACTTTAGTACCAGGTCGAACTAAAATTTCAGATACCTTGCCTAATGCTGGCGCCGTTAATAGGCGTTCTTTTGCTGAAGCAAGTTCACCATAAGCATTCGCATAAATATCTAAGTCACCTTGAACTACCGTTTGAAAACTCAACTCCTTTAAGGGTACTGATTTTATTGCTTTACCACTAACGCTATAACCAGCATAACTTAGTACTAGCGTGAAACTGGCGATGGCGACCCATTTTTTCCATGGTTGTTTTTTAGTTAATGCAATTTTCATAAATATTCACTGTTATCCTTACTTGTTGATATAGGTAATGAAATAACTGTGCCAATTATATAAAGTGTTTTAAATCAGTAGGTTATGTTTTGTTGTGTATGTTTGATAACTCTATCTGTTCGCTTTTAACGGGGAGATGTTCGAAAGTAGACTTATTTTAGCTAGCATTGAGATGCTCCCTTGTTTTATTGCTAGCATTTTTATTTTGTAATACGGTGTAATGTTATCCAATTACTATCTGAAGTAGGTTAATAGCAACACTGTAAAGATATTGAGCGAGCTTGCTGAAATTTTGAAATAACGCGGTTATGATATGCGGTAAAGTAAATAGCGATTAAAATTGTGCTGAGGGTATATCAGATTATACGCCGCAGTTTTAATCATTACAGGTAAAGAGCATAAAATATGAACGAAACGTTACCGATAGTCATTAATGTGAATAAAGCCTTACTTGATAAATTTATCAATATAAAATCAGTGAGCAATAAACTAGAAGCGCAGTTTAACTTTCAAACATTAACGGCCAATTGGTATGGTGATGAAGAGAAGGTATTAGCTATTCAGTTATCTTTAGAAACACCAGAAATTTTTGAACAACACAAAGATGCACTGGATAATTTATCAGGTAACAACGTTAGTATTAGTCATTTTTCTGATGATGTGGTTTGTTGTTTTGACGAAAACGATTACCAGCTGCACTGTACTATTGCGATAACAGCAAAAGAATTGAATTTATTGACATTACAACCAGCATTATTAGCTGGTTATATTCAAGCTAAGTTGCGTAAAGTACTCAATTTAATTGCACAACAGCAATCTTTGGCTAGTATCTAAGTATGAGTTTTTTCAAACAACATGGCTATTAATACAGCACGCTTAGATCGTTTGATTAGTGATTTATGCCAAATTAATCGTAAAAAAGTAAGATTGGTTTTAGCGCAAAAACGCGTGTATGTTGATGGTGTTTTAGCAACTGATATTGCTCAGCTAGTTGACCAGTTTTCGCATGTTGTCATGGATGATGAAGTGCTGCAGGCTAATCAAACACATTATATTATGCTGAACAAACCGATTGGTGTGGTTTGTGCCACTAAGGATGAAAAACATAAAACAGTTATTGATTTACTGGCAGGGCAATATGAACAAGAAATTCTAGACAATTTACATATTGTTGGACGGCTCGATTTAAATACATCGGGGCTAGTGCTACTTACTAATGATAGTCGTTGGTCTGAACGGCTGACGTCACCTGAACATAAGGTATCTAAATGCTATCGAGTGACACTAGAAAATGTTTTGACACCAGATTATATCGATGCTTTTACAAATGGGATGTATTTTCCCTATGAAAATATAACGACGAAATCGGCAACTTTGCTTATTGTTTCTCAATTTGAAGCACAAGTAACGTTAACCGAAGGGCGTTACCATCAAATAAAGCGTATGTTTGGTCGCTTTCGTAACCCTGTTGTTGCATTGCATCGTGACTCAATAGGGAGATTACATTTGGATGGGTCTCTCAAAGAGGGTGAAAGTAGAGCTTTAAGTATATCAGAAGTAACGAGTATAAATGGTTGATGTAAGCGGTTAAAAATACAACAATAAAAGTGATTTTTTATACTAATTAATTGATATTCTTAATAACTATTTAGGCTCTCGCAATTTGGTCTTGCTTGGGTATAATAGTTTGCAGTAACAAGTTGTTTCTTAATGTAATGGAATAGTTAAATGAATAAAATAGTTTTAGTAGTGATACCTTTTATCAGCTTGTTGGCAAGTTGTTCAAGTGTTGATAATGTTTGTGAAGATGTGACTTTAGCTTCAGAGCAAATTCAAGAGTGCCAAGCTTTACATAAACGTATTATTAATACTAAAGGTGATGTGATTATTCGTACTGAATTAGAACGTCGTTATCAGCAAGATTGTATTGATATTCGTTACTATAGAGATGAAAAACAAGCGGCTATTTGTGGCAATAAACATAGAGCCAAAGAAATTAGTAAAGCAGTTAAAGTCGATGCCCAACAATAAGTAATTTATTCTTAATAGTTGTTTTATTAAGTACTGATAGATGTATGAGTAAATAATTAAACGGTATGGTAATTTTGAAACCAGAAGATCAACAGGCTATCACGACTCAAGCAGCAGAACTGCTAATACGTGCCAAAGAGGAAAGCATTGCTGATCTCTCTGGCGATGTTGATTTTCTAGAAAGAAAAAATGCTGATTTACAAGCTCGCTACACCGCACTTTTTAAATTAAACCAACTATCTCAAGATTGTCATGATCTTGAGAGTTTTTACCCGCAAGTACATAGTACTATCGCTTCATTAATGACCGCGAAAAACTTCTTTATTGTTCTTTATGATCAAACGTTTGAAACCCTAGAGTTTGTTTATTACCTCGATGAAAAAGATGAAAAACCTTCAGGTATTATTGATTATCAAGATTACGAAGGATCATTTACTAATTTAGTTATTGAGTCGAAGCAGCCATTACTGTTAACGCCAGAGTTAGAGAAACAGTTATATGAACATTATAAAATCAAACAATTTGGTGCACGTGGCACCGACTGGTTGGGTGTGCCATTACTGCAAAATGGCCTAGTGATTGGTACCATAACTATACAAAGTTATGATGAAAAAATTCGTTATAATGACAGCGATTTGAATTTACTGACCTTCGCTGCTCAGCATGTTGTGGGTGCTATGGTTCGCTTACAAGATCAACAGCGCTTGAAAAATGCCGTTAACGCACGTACTAAAGAATTAATGGCACAAATTCGCGAGCGGGAAAAATCAGAGTTATTACAAGAATCTTTATATCGTATATCGGAATTAACTACAGATATTGAACTGGATATCGATACATTTTACAGCAAAGTTCACAACATTATTGGCCAGCTGATCAATGCAAAGAACTTTTATATTGCTAAATATGAAAAAGATTCAGATACCTTACGTTTTTCTTATTATGTTGATGAAAAATCATCTAATTTAGCCAAAGATTTTAAACCGAGAAAGCTCTCAAATCGATACTCTGAATTAGTCCTACGCCGTCGTGAAACAGTATTATTGACCTATCAAGAAATGATGACGCTACATCTTGAAGGTGAAACTAAGAAACCACAAGACGACATCCATTCTTGGTTAGGCGTACCATTAATTTATTCAGGGCAGTTGCTTGGTGTCATGGTTTTACAGAGTTATTATTATAAAACCACCTACAATCAGCAAGATGCCGAATTACTTAATTTTGTCTCTAACCACGTTTCTGCAGCAATTAAACGTCGAGAGCTCGCTGATTTTGAAAGACGAAGTCATGAATTACTAGAGCAGCAAGTCAAGCTACGTACACTAGCCCTTGAAGATGAAATTACCCATCGTAAACAAGCTGAAAAATTATTAAAACATACAGCTGCCCATGATAGTTTGACGGGATTACCTAACCGTATGGTATTTCTTGATTTACTTAACCATGCCATTGCTTGTGCTAAGCGCAAAGATGACTTTTCATTTGCGGTGCTGTTTCTAGATTTAGATCGTTTCAAAGTGGTTAATGATAGTTTAGGGCATCATGCTGGCGATGTGTTGTTGAAAATAATAGCGCGCGAGTTATTGGCCATTGTTCGTAAAGTAGATACCGTTGCTCGCTTAGGTGGTGATGAATTTGTCATCTTAATTGAAGACTTGAAAACTCATGATGAAGCCTTTGAAGTAGCAGAACGAATCACCGACTTTCTTCAGCAACCTTTCACTATTGATAATCAGTTGGTTTACACAGGCACTAGCATAGGAATTTCGTTCAGCAATAAACGATATACTGATGCAGATACTATGCTCAGAGACGCAGATACAGCAATGTACCATGCTAAAGATAATGGTAGAGGACGCTATGAAATTTTTGACGACAGCATGCATCAAAAAGTTCAGAATGCCTTAAGTCTTGAAGCTGATATTCGAGAAGCGATTGGTTGGCAGGAGTTTATACCTTATTTCCAACCAATTATTAAACTCGATAACCAGAAGCTTAAAGGTTTTGAGGCATTAGCTAGATGGCAAAGTACGAAACGTGGGTTTGTTTATCCGAATGATTTCATTCCACTAGCTGAAGAAACTGACTTAATTAAAGAAATTGATATCCAAATCATTGAAAAATCTTGTCAGCAATTAAAGCGCTGGCACCAAGAGCTGGGTTGTGATGATCTTTACGTCAGTTGTAATTTATTTTCTAAGCAATTTTTTAGCAGCAGCTTACCGCAAGATATTGCAAAAGTATTAAAAAATACTGGCTTGGCCCCTCAGCATTTACGTGTTGAGTTAACTGAACGCGCCTTGTTAGAAAATGCTGATATAGTGCTAACCAATATGCAAGCATTGAAAGATATGGGCGTGAAAATATTACTTGATGATTTCGGCACTGGCTACTCAAGCTTAGGCTATTTACATCGATTCCCAATTGATGTCTTGAAAATAGATCGTTCTTTTATCAGTAATGTCGACGAACACAACAATCATCGTGCCATTATTCGAACCATTGTTGATTTGGCTAATAATCTACAAATGTCTACCGTTGGCGAGGGCATTGAGAGTTTAGCTGATGCTCAATTGTTGCAACAAATGGACTGTGTTTATGGGCAAGGTTACTACTTTGCCAAGCCTATGTCCTCGGAACAAACAAAAGATTATATTATTGAACAAATGAGTAAATAATAGCTCGTTAAACCCCCTTATAAATTCAATTATATCTATTTACAGTATTTTATACCGTACATTCCGCTTTTATCCGTATAAAAGGGCATAAAACCCCGAAAATAACCAGCACATCCTGTGGTTGTTATCCTAGAATGCGCACATAAATTCAATACTGTCATTTACTAATAATATGCTTATTAGTGGAAATAAAGACTATAACTAAAGCAGGATTTTTACCTGTCGCATTTTGAGGAAACGTTATGCTATTTACTGGTTCATTGATTACAGACTGCCCGATAAGACAAAAAATACGTGAGTTTTATCGCATTGACGAAAATGTTGCCGTTGATCATATTTTACCTGCTGCCGAAGTAAATGTAAGCGCAAGAAGTCGTGCCTGGGAACGTGCACGTAAAATGGTTTTGAAAATTCGCCAAGACCAAGAAGGCAATGGTGCGATTGATTCACTGCTCAATGAATATTCACTTTCTTCAGAAGAAGGTGTGGTATTGATGTGTTTAGCCGAAGCGTTATTACGTGTGCCTGATAAGCATACTCAAGACGAGCTTATTCGCGATAAAATCTCTCAAGGGCAGTGGAGCTCACATTTAGGTGCTAGTGACTCATTATTTGTTAATGCTTCATCATGGGGGCTTTTACTTACGGGCTCTATGGTTGACTATGCAGATAAACGCAAGAAAGAACAATTTGGTTTACTGAAGAAAACTGTCGGTCGTTTAGGCGAGCCTGTTATTCGTAAATCAATGAATTATGCCATGAAAATTATGGGTAAACAGTTTGTAATGGGCGAAACCATTCAGGCTGCTACTGACCGTGCTTCGACAAAAGAGCAGCAAGGTTACGTTTACTCATACGATATGCTGGGCGAAGGTGCGCGCACCATGGCTGATGCTGGTATATATCTCAAAGCTTACCAAGATGCTATTACCGCTATAGGCGAAGTAGCTGTCGCGTCGGGTAAGGACGATCCACGTAAAGTGCCAGGTATTTCAATTAAACTTTCTGCTATTCATCCTCGTTATGAGTTTTCTCATAAAGAACGTGTAATGACAGAAATAGTGCCTAAATTAAAGGCACTATGTTTACAAGCTAAGCAATACAATATTGGTTTAACAGTTGATGCTGAAGAGTCTGAGCGTTTAGATATTTCATTAGATATTATTGAAGCGGTATTTTCGGATAGTGATCTAGGCGATTGGCAGGGATTTGGTATTGCACTGCAGGCATACCAGAAACGCGCAATTCATGTCGTTGATTGGTTACGTGATTTAACATTACGTACCGAACGAAAAATGATGGTTCGTCTCGTTAAAGGTGCTTATTGGGATACTGAAATTAAAAATGCTCAAAAAGATGGCTTGACTCACTTTCCGGTATTTACCCGTAAATCATCTACCGATGTCTCTTACCATGCTTGTGCCAATAAATTATTAGAATATCGCGATACCATCTACCCACAATTTGCTACACATAATGCTTATACTGCAGCAACCATAGTTGAATTAGCTGGCGAAGATAAGGCTGGCTTTGAATTTCAATGTCTACATGGCATGGGAGATTCTTTGTACGACCAAATTGTGAAAGAAGAAAGTATTCAATGTCGAATTTATGCGCCAGTAGGTCATCATGAAGACTTACTGGCGTATTTAGTACGACGTTTATTAGAGAACGGTGCTAACTCTTCTTTTGTAAATGCGATTGTTGATGAGAATCAACCGGTTGAATCATTACTAGAAGATCCTGTAGAAAAAACTCAACGTCTTAAAGCTAAGTACAATAATCAAATCATTATGCCTATTGATTTGTATCGTGGTGAAGGTAAGAGTGAAAGCGAGAAAGGCCGTGATAATTCCAAAGGTCTAGATCTAACAGATATTAATGAAATAATCCCATTAAAGGCATCGTTAGATAACTGGTTTGTTGACCACTTATTAAATAAAAATGAGCTACCTGATGGTGTAAATGCAGTAATGAACCCTGCAAATCGCAGTGAAATCATAGGCTTTCATAAGCATGCAAGCCATGAAGATATGTTAGTGATGATTGATAATGCTGAAACCGCTTTTGCTACTTGGTCAAGAACACCTGCAGTAGAACGTGCAGCCTTACTTTGTCGCATTGGCGATATTTTAGAGCGTCATATGGATGAGCTCATTGCAATGTGTATCAAAGAAGCGGGTAAAGTCGCTCAAGATGGTATTGATGAAGTACGCGAAGCTGTTGATTTCTGTCGTTACTATGCGGCTCGTGCTATTGAATTAAGTGATGATGAAAGGCTAGAAGCCCGTGGTGTGGTGCTATGTATCAGCCCGTGGAACTTCCCTCTTGCTATTTTCTTAGGACAAGTTGCTGCGGCAATTGCCACGGGTAATACAGTATTAGCAAAACCAGCAGAGCAAACAGGTTTAATTGCACTACGTGCTATTGAGTTGATGAAATCTGTTGGATTACCTAGCAATGTAGTACAGGCAGTTATTGCGCGTGGTAGTGCTGTAGGAAATACTATTATCCCAGATAGCCGTATTCAAACAGTTATGTTTACCGGCTCTACCGAAACGGGCACACACATTTCACAAACCCTAGCAGACCGTGGTGGCGATCAAGTACCACTGATTGCTGAAACGGGTGGGCAAAATTGTATGGTTGTTGATTCGACGGCCTTACCTGAACAAGTTGTTGATGACGTTATTTCATCGGGCTTCCAAAGTGCAGGACAACGTTGCTCAGCATTACGTGTACTCTTTTTACAAGAAGATATTGCAGACAATGTCATCACTATGCTTCAAGGTGCTTTGGCTGAATTACACATTGGTAACCCTGCAAAATTAAGTACCGATATTGGCCCTGTTATCGACCAAAAAGCGCTTGATGCACTAAATGCTCATGCTGAATATATGGAGTCACATGGCAAGTTGTTATACCAATGTGAATTTTCTGATGATGTTGTTGATGAAGACGGACACTTTTTCTTTGCCCCACGTTTATATGAAATTGAAGACATCAATGTATTGAAACAAGAAGTTTTTGGTCCTTGTGTTCATATTGTTCGCTTTAAGGGTAATGAAATAGAAAGTGTTGTGGATAAAATCAATGGCACTGGCTTTGGCTTAACTATGGGTATTCATACGCGTATTGAACATAGAGCGATGAATCTAGCTAAATTATCTCGTGCGGGTAATATTTATATCAACCGAAATATGATTGGCGCTATTGTTGGTGTACAACCTTTTGGTGGTCGAGGCCTTTCAGGTACAGGCCCTAAAGCAGGTGGTCCAAATTACTTAACGCGTTTAGTTAAAGAAAAAGCGACACCAGATGAACGTGACTTTAACTTTTCAGCAGATAAAACGATTACCTTATCTGGCGATGCTGCTGAAAACCATCAAGCAAACCACTTAATGGATAAAGCGAATTGGGCGGAGCAAGAGTGGCGTTCAACAGAGCTAAACACCCGAATTTCTTGTGTTCGTCAATTATTGGCTAAAATAGCGCACGTTGAAATTGTCGATGATTTAGCCGACGATTTAAACCATACCCTAGTTTTAGCACGTACACAGCTTATTGATATTGAAAAGCGTTTGAAGAAACCACAAGAGTTACCTGGGCCAACGGGTGAATCAAATATTATCTATTTAGAAAACCGTGGCAACATTATTTGTTACGCAGATGAAAACGTGAGTTTCCATTTCTGGGTGCAATCTATTGTTACCTCACTCGCTACCGGTAATACTGTTATTGCAGTTGTTTCTGATTTGTTTTATCAAGAAGCATTGGAATTTAGAGATAAATTTATTGCGACAGGCGCAGGTAAAGACGTCTTTCAGGTAGCGAAACAATGCCACTTAGAAGCAATGCTAGCGCATCCAGCTTTATCGGGTGTGGTGGTTGATAGTGGCTGTGAGATCAAGCATTACATTAGTGAAAAATTAGCATTACGTCACGGGGCTATTTTACCGGTAATAACCTCTGAATATTTTGATACTATGATTCAACGCTTGGTTACCGAAAAAACGATCAGTATTGATACTACGGCCTCAGGAGGTAATACTTCATTGATGACTCTGGTGGAAGAAGACTAAATTGTCTGAACGTCTAAAAGCTAGTTATTAATTAGCCGTTTGAATAAATAAAACGCGAATGAATACCTTAAGGTATCGTTCGCGTTTTTTTTACTATTTTTACTGAGTTTACTATGGCAGTATCACTTATCTTCCCTACAAAGTAGTGTGATCATGAGTAATAACAAAACAAAACCCTTAGATCGTATTGATCTTATGATCCTTTCTACCTTACAAGCGGATGGTAGAATTTCAAATGTTGATCTCGCTAAAAAAGTAAACCTCAGCGCTAGTCCTTGTTTAGATAGAGTAAAGCGCTTAGAAACTGAAGGGTATATTGAGCGATATGGAGCCTTTTTAAATGCTAGAAAATTAAACTTTGGTATGAGTGCGTTTGTTCAAGTAACGTTGAGTAGAACCACCTCAGACTCTTTCAAACTGTTTAATACAGAAGTGGTGACTATAAAAGAAGTTGTTGAGTGTCATTTAGTGGCAGGTGGGTATGATTATTTGCTAAAAATACGATTTGCCGATATTGAGAGTTATAGACTTGTGTTAGAAAAAATTGGCAGATTGACTAATGTGGCGCAAACAAGTACTTACATAGTGACTGAACACATAAAACAAGATGGCGGATTACCGTTCAATTAAGCCTGCTAAGGTTCACTAATATTACAGAATTTTCATTGATGAGGTTTGCTATAAGCCCCTCATTTTAAGGGAACAACTTTTAAGGATGACTATGAACGCACATGATTATGCATTACAAGCTAACGGATCGTTTGCTTTGCCTGATGCCTGTTTTAAAGTAAAAGCATTGATGGCCGATGAAAGCTCTGAAATTTCTGATTTTGCCGATGTTATTGGTATCGACCCATCGATGACTTCTCGTTTGTTACAAATAGCCAATAGTGCCATTTACAGCTTTCCAGGTGAAATAAGTACCATTTCGCGCGCTATTACCATCATAGGTACACAGGCCATTTATAATATGATGTTAGTTGATGTTGCAGCTACCGCGTTTAAACACTTTGAAAATCAGGCAATCGATTTAAAACGTTTTTGGCGTATGAGTATCTACTGTGGATTGGTATCGAAAAACTTGTCTATTTCTGCGGGAATACGTGATATTGAACGCCTATTCGTTGCGGGATTGTTACAAAACTTTGGTGAGTTATTAGTGGCCAAAATAAACCCAGAAGTCGCACAGCAATGTGAGAAATATAGTAAAACTCAGCTGCCGTGGAAATTGCAAGAACATGTATTGGGATTTACTTACACTGATATCTCTGCTGATTTGCTAAAAATTTGGCAAATCCCTGAAAAAATTATCTTACCGATTAAGCACTTCAACGCCGCATCATCTATTGAAATTAACAAAGATGTCAAAATTTTGAATTTAGCCTCTAGACTGGCGCTAATTGATAGTCATAGTGAAGAGTTCTCTTACGCGGATGTGATTGATGAATCTTTATGTCGACCTTTAGGGCTAACCGAAGATGATTTAATCCAAGCTGCTGAGTTTGCTGAAAAAGAAGCGACTAGTATTCTAGCTATTATGAATCCTAAGTTATTTTCCAGATAATGTAAGGTCACTTAAGTTTAAGCTAAAAAACTGGCCAGAAATAGCTAACTTTTTGCTCTGCAGAGATTATGCATTGGTTAGCTAGTTAATAAGAACGTTCGGATAATCTGTAAGTTCTAATCATTTTTGAGTAGTAACTACCACTGCTTAGGATGAGATTACTACAGTTTTAGTTAATTATAGAAGGAATTTTACATTATTAATCAATAGTGTAAGCAATTCAACTTTACAGGTTTACACATTGTTATTTGTTTGATAAAAGTAAAGCTTAGCTAAAAAGAAGACAAAGTTAGTAAAGCTTGTTAGCATCGAATATTCTAATTTATCGCGTCATCATAATAATTATAAAAGGGTAAGTATGTCAGCTTCTAGAGAGCATTTTAGCTCACGAATTGGCTTTATTTTAGCCGCCGCAGGCTCTGCAGTAGGTATTGGTAATTTAGTCGGGTTTCCGGTTAACGCCGCTAAAAATGGTGGTGGTGCATTTTTATTAATGTATGCGCTATTTGTTTTTCTTATATGTTTGCCAGTGATGATTGCTGAAATGGCTGTTGGGCGTAATACGGCGAAAGAGCCTGTCGGCGCATTCAAAACATTGAGTCAAGGTAATAAGTTATGGGGAGCAGCAGGGTTTTTAGGAGTGTTAACTCCCTTTATGATCGCTGTTTTTTATATGGTGATCACCGTTTGGATTTTCGGTTATATTGCCTTAACAATAACCGGTCATTTAGATTACTTAGCTAGCGCCGTGGGTTTTGGCGAATTTATTAATAGCCCATATTTGTATATTGCGTTAGTTGCTGTTGCAGGTATTGTCAGTTTTATTTTGGCGGCAGGTGTAAAAGACGGTATTGAAAAAGCTGCAAAAATACTAATGCCAGCATTGCTTACCATCTGTCTCTTATACACATCTGACGCTGCCGACGAAGAGGATAGTGTAGATCT
>CAJXRC010000093.1 GCA_913058405.1 uncultured Colwellia sp.
CGAGATCTAGTACGGTCTCGTGGGCTCGGAGATGTGTATAAGAGACAGGTGCATCATTCATTGCATTAGCAATAGGAAGTAACTCTTTAGGGACATCAGAGACTTCAATACGCTTCTTAAGATCTTCTGGTTTTATCCCTTCAATTTTCCGAGTAAGTAAATTGGCTGGTTTTACGATCAATTTAATAGCAATCACACTTACTATAAGAAATAATAAAAAGGCAATGATAATGATTGTAACGCCGACTTTCATCATTGCAGGGGCTACAGCCTCATTAACCAACTCTTGGGCACGATCACTTCGAGCAAAATCAAAGTAATAGTTTTTTTTATCTAATGTCACTTCCATTCTGTATAAAAGTGTATTATTGGTATCTACATTCGAATAATTCAGTGGGATATTTAAGGGGATATTGTCAAATAAAAAACCTTCTGTTCCTTTTGGCGCCGAACGCAACACAACCGTTTGATCACTACTATCAAGCAAACGATAAGCCACATTAGAGTAGAAAGCATCAAATCCCCATTTGAAAACATCTTGAGAGTCATCTAGTTCTATTGATCCGGCTGAATTAATAAACAATGAGTTAGCCATACCTCGACCAATGCTATTCATGGTTCTTTGAACCGCTTTTTCAGCAAATGAATCTGATATTGATAAAAAAACTATCAATATCAGACCAAATACTAAGCTGCCCACAAAGACGAAATAAAGGCGTAATTTAAAGGCTATTGATTGTTTACGCTTCCGTTTATTTGAGCAGATAACCAATACCTCTAATAGTCGTAATTTCTAAAGTTGAGTGAGCATCCGCCAATTTTTTTCTTACTCGGTGAACCGCCACTTGTAGCGCATTGTCAGTGAGTGAGTACCCATCTTGATATATCATATTTTCCAACGACTCTTTAGAAACCGTCAGCCCTTCATTACGCATAAAAGCTTCTAAAACCGCTATTTCCGTTCTTCCCATTACAATATTATTGTTATTAACAGTAATAGCTTTGGCAATCACATCCAATTTAACATTACCACTTTCCAACAGAGTATTAGAGAGAGAATTAGGTCGTCTAAGCAATGCTCTTAACCGCGCAATGAGCTCATCAATTGCAAATGGCTTTATCAGATAATCATCAGCTCCATGATTAAGGCCTTTAATTCGGTCTTGCACTCCACCTCTTGCCGTGAGGATAAGTACCGGAACCATATTTTTATCTCTGCGCAGTCCTTTTAACACATCAATGCCATCGACATCGGGTAATCCTAAGTCAAGAATAATAGCTGCATAGCTAGCCTCTTTTAAAAAAAGCTTTAGTTCTCCGGCACTCCTTGCAATATCTGACAAATACCCTTCCTGAGATAAGGCTTCTTGAATGAACTCAGCAAGTTCACCATTGTCTTCTGTTATTAATACCCTCAAATGCTTATCCTCTCATGGTGTTTTCATTTAATGTCAGTTTAAAAATATCGGCAACATTTATTTATATTGTAACTTCTTGATCTAGTTCCAAAGAAAGTTGATTTTTGTTAAAGTGCCAATCAGCATAAACTTTATAAGCAAGTGGGGTAAAAAACATGGCAAGTATTAACCCAAAACCAATTCCTCCCGCAATAACAACGCTTAAAGGTGGCCAAAAGGTTCCTCCAGAAAAAAGCAATAGAGGCACAAATCCACCAATCGTTGTCAATGTTGTTGATAGTACATGACGGCCACAGCCATAAGTTTCTTCTATAATAGCTTTACTATTTCCCTCACGTGCTTTCTCATTGCCCAAGATGGCCGCTAAAATGACAATTGAATCATTTATAATAACGCCAGCAAGACCTATCGAACCAATCAATGGATTAAAACCAAGTGGATAACCAGCAATTTTAAGAGAGAGCATCCCTAGACCAATAGAAAGTATCGCAACCGCAAAAACAATTCCTGCAATGGCAGCACTACGAAAAGCAAGAATTATGATCGCCACCATCATAATAAAAAGCACAGGTGCAAAGGTGGCTAAACCACCCACAGCATCGGCCTGTTCCTCGCTTTCTCCAGCAACACTAATACTATAACCAGCAGGAAAATCAATAGACTTGTGAATCGCTGCAAGCACATCTGATGATACTGATATCGCTTTTGCATCAGGTGTGATGTAAGCCAAAATATTATTGACTCGCTGACCATTATAGCGGGTAATTTCAGCAACTTCGGGGCGTAACTCTAAAGTCCCTATAGCTTCTGCAGGCACCAAATTTCTTGCGTTCTGGGAACTTAATTGAATATTTCCAACATTAGCAATATCAGAGCGTTCAGCATTACTAAGACGTACTCGTACAGGTAATTCTTCAACCCCCTCCAATACGCTTCCACCAATAAAACCTTCAAGATTACCTTGGAATTGTTTAGCAATATCAACCAAATTTAACCCCGCCAACTCAACTTCCGCCTCATCAGCTTTAAACCATAGTTTAGCCTGCCCTCCTTGAATGCTAGCAAGAGAATTAATGATGCTCGGGTTCTGGTGCATAAGTGCACGAACTTGTTCTCCTAAATCCCTAAGCGTATCAAGCTCTGTTCCTAAAATACGAAAAGCCACAGGTGCATCTGCTGGGGGACCTTGTGCAAATTTTTTCACCACATGCTTAACATTGGGCAAAGCCTCATTCAATACCTTTTGAACTTGTGTTATTAAACGGTCGCCTGTTTGATTATCGATAGCGGTTATTACCGCTTGTGCATATGCACTATTGTTATCTTGTTTCGGAATTTGATTATAGTATATCGTTGGAGTTGAGCCTCCAAGCAGCCAATGTGTTGCTGTTATCCCAGCTAACTCTTTAACCACGCGATCTGCTATCTCAACTTGACGTTGTGTGTAAGCTATTGAACTATCACTTGGCAAATACATTTGCACTTCAAACATATCACGATCAGCCGCAGGGAAAAATTCAACCTTCATTGTAGTCATCATAAAGAAGCCGACAAAACATGGGACCATAGCTAACAATAAATAGCGCTTTGGTTGCTCAATTGCACGCAAGGTGAATTGTTTGAAATCTTCAAAAACCTTGGGTTTATGTAAACCTGTGCTCCACCAAGAGTTCTTCTTGTTATCCTTTTGGGATTCTGATGTTACATTGGCGGCCAGTGCAGGAATAACTGTCATGGCTAGAAAGAAAGAGAATGTTAAAGCCAAAATAACGCTAATAGCAATAGGACTAACAAAGTCCCCAGCACTGCCAGGTAAAAGGAAAATTGGCATAAATCCTAAAATGGTTGTAAAAGTAGAGGCTAATAATGGGACAAATAAATGATGCACCGAATGCTGCATTGCTTTTATTCTGCTCATCCCTTTATGGATTGATTTACGTACCTCATCTGTCATAACAATTGCACTATCGATTAAAAAACCAATCGCAATAATCATCCCGAAGATGGACATTTGATGAATACTTTGATCAAAAAAATTAAAAGCAAAAATTGAACCTGCCGCAGAAAGTGGTAATACAGACCCTACAACAAGTGCCGATTTCCATCCCATAGTGAACAGTACGATAAAGACTACAACCACCACACCTAAAACAAGGTTACTAACCAAATCAGTTAAGCGTGCTTCTGTGTATTCGTTTTGTTCAAATAAAACTTCCATATCTATTTGATCAGAATAATCAGCTCTGAAGACTTCATAAGTCTGTAACGCACTTTGATTCCAGAGATCAACTCGGACATTTTCATCCGCACGGATAGCCACATAAATCATACGCGTGCCATTTTTGATAGCTAATTGTTGAACGGGGGTTTGATACGTTTTCTCTACTTTTGCAATATCGCCAATTTTCAATATTGTACCTTGATCTCCAGACTTTATCGGGATACGAGCAATACGTTCGACACTTGTCAGTTTGCCGTCAACTTCGATTGAAACATCCTGATTTTTTGTTCGAAGCTGACCCGCTGATATTTTACTGTCAGCCTGAGCAATGTAGCCAGCCAAATTCTCAGCACTCATATTAAGAGAAGCTAATTCACCTTTATCAGGTGTTACAACAATTTCTTCATTAACACCACCAAATATACGTACAAGCTCCGTGTTTTTTGTATTCAGCATCCGATCTTTAAGATCAAGAGCAATACGTTGTAGCATATTTAATGGCGGATCTTCTTGACCATTCCAACTGAGTCCCACAATCAGAGTGTAAGCTGTAACTCCACGATTATCTTCTAATATTGGGATAGTCGACCCGGTAGGTAAATCACCTTGTATATTTTGTAACCTTGAGCGGATCTTCGAAAAAATCCCTTCATTTGTTTCAGATGTAACAGAGTCTTGTAGTTCAATAGCAATACTAGATACACCTGATCTCGCTGTGCTTGATATATTTTTTACTTCACTGATTTCTTCAAGCGTGTCTTCTATTTTTTCATTAATAAGCGCCTCAATACGACTAGCTGGCGCACCAGGTAAAAATGTTAAAATTGTTGCATTACGGGTAGTAATCCTTGGATCTTCCAATCGAGGCAAATTTGATATTGCCAGCCAGCCAGCGATCAGTAAAATCAATATTGTCAGAACCAGTAAATGTCGATTACGAAAATAAAGAGTAGCTACGTCTTCTTCAGGGACTTCATGATTCATTATCGCTCTCCATCAGCCTGACTTCCTGTCCAGGCACGAGCTTAGCCGCTCCTTGTGTAATAATGATTTCGCCATTTTTAATCGCCCCAGAAACAAAAGCCTGAACGCTATTTGTGTAATGAACTTGAACTGTACGACGTTCGGTTTTTAGCTGACCTTGATTTTTATCGATAATGTAGAGAGACCATAAGCCGCGTCTACCCTCTTTAAGAGCCGTAATTGGCACCCAGAATCCACGACCTGGAATTTTGTAGTCAATAGGTAACCGAGCAACATCACCAGATCGCAGTATTTCATCATTTTTATTAAGCTTTAAAATTATATCAACGGTACGTGTCTGGCTACGTGTAGGTAAAATGGCTTTTATGGTAGCGTCATACCACAAGTCATTTACCTTAACTTTCTTTTGATCGGAAACAGCTAGATTTTTAGCTACTTCACTACTCACACCAACACGAATGTCATGTTCAAAATTTGTTTGTATTTCCAAAACGGCTTGACCTGCATTCACCACAGTGCCTTCATCAACCATCCTGCGAATAACAGTACCGTTATAAGGCGAAATTAATTTGGATTTATCAACATCAATTATAATACTTTCAAGCTGGGCTTCAGCGACTTTAACTGCAGCTAACGTTCTATCTCTAGCTTCACTCGCCTCATCTTTTTCTTGTGCCGACACGGATTTTTTTTGTCGAGCATCATGAATACGCTGATATGTACTATTCGCTAGTTTTTCATCTGCTTTCACTTTAAGTAAGTTTGCCTTTGCTTCATTTACTCTTGCATTTAGACGTGCAGTATCAAGCTCGGCCAATACATCACCCGCTTTTATAATATGACCTTCATTTACGCCGATATTGATAATTCTTCCACCAAACTCAAAGCCAAGTACAGAGTTTTGTTTAGCTTCTATCAAGCCAAGAAAATTTCGGTTATATGTATAACCATTTTGATAATTCGCTGTTTTCACTTTCACAGTCTGGATTGTGTTCGTTTTATCACCTGTGAGTTCAATTCCAAATGGAGATGCACTTCTTATTAGAAAAATAAAAATTAATGTTCCGCAGAATAATATGGCTGTTGTTAACATTCGCAAAGTGGAATGACTTAATGATAATTTTAGATTACTTAAATAGATAACCTATTCCCCTTATTGTCGTTATTATTGATGTTGCTCCAGCATTAAATAGTTTTTTTCTAACCTTATGAACTGCCATTTGTAATGTATTGTCAGTTAGCGTGTAACCATCTTGATAAATCATATCCTCAAGCGACTCTTTAGAAACTGTAAGTCCTTTATTCCACATGAAAGCCTCTAGAATCGTAACTTCAGCTATTCCCATCACAATTTCCTTATTATCAACAGTTACAGCTTTTGCAATGACATCCAATTTCACATTACCGCTTTCTAAAAAGGTATTAGAGAGTGAGTTAGGCCGCCAAAGTAATGTTTTCAATCGGGTAGTTAGCTCTTCAATCGTAAAAGGTTTAAATAAATAGCCATCCGCTTCATAATTACCCCTTTTGATTTTATCCTGCCCCCCCTCACTTGTTGTGAGGATAAGTATCGAAACCATATTTTTATTTTGCCGTAATATTTTTAATTCTTTAATTACATCTAAATTTGAAAACGAAAAATCGAGAATAATAGCAACATAACTTGCCTCCCTTAAATAGAGTTTTAGTTCATATGAATTCCTTGCTATATCTGACAAATACCCTTCTTGAGATAAGGCTTCTTGAATAAATTCAGCAAGCTCACTATTGTCTTCTGTTATTAATACTCTCAAATGTTCTCCCCTTATCTTATTTACATGTAATGACAATTCAAAAATGCTGCTAACACAAACCGCGTTAAAATACTCGATGCTATTAAGCTATGAAAAGACAATGCTTACTGATAGGCGGTTTGTTATAGTAATTACATATAAAGGATCGGCAATTGCTCTTTTTTTACAGAAATATCTTATGCAACCTAATTTTTACCTACTCATTAACACAGTCACAAATGTCAATGGAGGTATAATCACTATCTAGGTTATTTTGAAGAACAATTGAAAACTATATCTATTAGAAAACATACATGTAACCAAGAATTAGTTTGGTATTTACCGAAGAGTCTATTAAAGAACTATTTTTAATATTACTGCCATATGCCGTGTAAGATGCGTTTGCTATAAAATTATGATGTTTACCAACTCGCCAGCTAGATCTAATGCCAAGTTCAATATTGGTAGCCGACTTTCCAAGATGAAATGAACGATAATCAGTAACTTCATGAGCTTGAACACCATAATAATAGTCGACCAAGTCTTCGCTTTTTTGAATAATACTTATATAAGGAGTTATCGACGATGATTCAAAGTTATACGACTTTGAATAACTCAGATTGATTTCGTAGCCGTCATGTGTGCTCGCTACATCGGTTAAAGCTGATAATGTGAATTTACCAAAACCTGTTTTATAATTTGCAGAAATACCTAGTTCAAATGCCCCGGTGCTATCATCCATTCCCTCAAAAATATCACCATCATCAGCTTCATAACCATCAAATCGATATTGTCCAATAAATGAAAAATCAATCTCTTCAAAGGTCGCAATATTATAATTAAATGTTGGCCCATATATTCGTAAATTTTCTGACTCAAAAAAAACAAGGGGAATTACAGTAGTTTTACTACCAACATCAACATAACCCTGATCTTCAACCATGCCTCCGACTCCGACTCCCCATTTATTCTCTGCAATAGCACTGTAGGATGCCAATGAGACAAGTAAAACAGCATACTTATATACGTTTGATTTCATTATTTTTACTCCAAGTTATATTCATCACTGATAATTGAAGTAATCATACGGTGTAATACTTTCCCGAAACTTACAGCAAGGAATTCAACCTCGTGAAACAGTAAGATTCTAGAAAGGTTGAGTTAATTTTTTATATTGGGTGGGTACAATTCACTTTTACAAAGTAAAAGAGCATTAGCAATATCAAAGGTTAGCCGTGCGTATCGTTGTTTCGAAGGTGTGAATAATATTTAATGCATTTTCATTTCTTAAGTAGGAAATGTATTGATAAACAATGGTCTAAATATTATAAACAACATCAATATATTCAAATATGTTTTGGCACATGGCGCCTCTATCAATAATCGGCTCATATTAAACTGCTTAAAATTTAGTCAAACCCTCTCTTCTAAGCGCACGAAGTGATGATAAACGCTATGGCACTATGTGCCCCTTTCCGAGATAAAGATGATCGCTACTAGTGCTTCAAGTAACGATTCCTGTTGCTCAATTCACTGATATTTCTTAGTATTTTGATGACAATAATAATTAAGGGTTAAAAATGAACAAAAGTGAATTGATAGCAAAAATTTCTGAAGGTGCAGACATTACTAAAGCTTCTGCTGGTCGTGCATTAGATAGTTTAATTGACTCTGTAACCACTGAATTAGCTAGTATTATCAATGACTAGTGTTTCAATACGATTGTCGTTAATAGTTGTTGGATCCTTTTCTATGTTTTGAAAGTGTTTAAACTTTCTTGAGTTGATAGGCAACATGTCAACACCATTATATGTTGCTAACCAAATGCTGCCACTAGAATCTTCAACGATTGCATCGATACGATTACTTGCAATGCTATCTGTATCGAACTCCTTGCTTTTAAAGTTAATAAATGTGTCGTTTTTGGGGTTATAAATTGAAAGACCACTTCTCAATGTACCAATATAGATTTGACCATCTTTTGATACAAAAAGAGAGTTAATGTAATTACCTGTAATTGAGTTTTTATTATTTGTTTCGTGGACGTATTTTTCATAGGTGTACCCATCATATTTGACAAGACCTTTTTGAGTTCCAATCCATAAAAACCCGGAGTTATCCTTGACTATTGCTGTTACGACGCCATCAGGAATTGAACGATTATCTCCAACATTATTAAAGAAATTTTTCGATAATGAATAAATGTCGGTGTATCCGCTGTAAGATATAAAATAGAGGGATAAAATGATATATCGAATTAATATGGAATTTTTCATCGTATACTAACTTTTGTTGATTAAACTATAGTTTATTACAATAAATTATAATAAATTATAATAATTTATGCATTAGTATTTCAAAGTCGATAGTTATTTTAGTGGCTAAATAGTAAGAATTAATGCCTTTGCCCCCGCATTGTCAATAGTTGGCTATGGTGTATCATCTAAGAATGCTACGTTTTTCCACAAAGCTGACGTGAATATTTTCTGATTTAAATCTATACATCTAAGGCGCTATCGAGGTGATTGTGAGTTAGACTTAACACTTTAAATTAATTTAAAACTTACATAATTCAATGTCCGCTCTGGAGATTTTAGATCTAATTCCGTGCAAAAATTCTCGGCAAAATCTCAATTGTGGATGGATGTGAGTTCTTATATAAAAACGATAACTGTAGGCTCCCTGTTCTGAGGTTTATAACTCAAAAGCTAAGGTCAGCAATTGGCTATCATTCGACCTAAAGAACAACGGGTAGCTAACGTCAGCAATGCGCACTATCGAGACATGATAACTTTTGCCACACTGCAGAAGTTAGTTACGGTAAATCATGGGGCTCTTATTGGTCGATTTGCTGCCAATAAAGGACGGTAGTTTAGACATTAGAGTCAATGACTACTAAAGATAACGACTCTAACCCTATTGACACTCTCAGATTGAAATAGCTTAATATCTTTAAAGGTAGAACCCATTCTGCATTAGCCACTTTTCGGCATCTTGTCTGCTTACACACTTATACAAAGGAACGCCTGCGTTCTCAATATGATGCTGAATATGTTTTCCTTGGTCCATATCATCGACTAACCAGCATTCAGTTTGCTGATTTTTTCTCGCTAACTCGATAGTCAGGTTGTGTTTGAAGTTCACAACTTCCTCAGAAACTCGCCAACCACGAAGATCAGCAAATAAGGCCCATTTATCGTTTCGCACCCTGGAGATAGTTTCATCAAGTGTGGTTAAATAACCAATGTCAGCTTGTATATTCCAGTCCCCTGAAATTGTTGCCACAACGATGTTATTTGTCAGCTCTACAATGTAAGTTGGTTTAGTCATATATAGATGGTAATTTAAGACTTTATTGAATTCAACAATGAGTTCACGACAGCCTGCTTAATTTCCTTTCAATTTATTTCCAAGGAATGTCAGTAGCATACAAGGTATCGCTTGTTCACTCTCTGGGCAAGAATTTTGAACAAATTTTTCCAATAAAAAGATTAAAAATCAGGTATTACGCCTTGCACGATAAAGCGACTTATCTAACTTTCGAAAATCACTCTAAGAAGACTTTCAACTTTTGAATCTGTGCGTCAACTATACGCTGTAATTTCAAACAGTCTTCAGAGCAATGATAGCGTCATGGCCTTAATTTTTCCGTATTTTGTTAAGCGTTAATAACTAAATAAGAAAAGCCCAACTCAAGCGTGAAGTTGGGCTTTTCTCTGTTAAAGATCCAACTCTAACGTATCTTGGGCAGCTCTAGAGACGCACAGGCACATAAGTTTATTGGCTTTATCTGTGTTAGTTAAGCATTCATCTTTGTGGATGACATTACCTTTCGCTACCGATACAACACAGGTTTTACATTCACCCGTTTTACAACTGTAAGGCACATTAATACCTTGAGCCAATACAGCGTCTAAAATAGATTCTTGCGCCGATACTGTAAATTGTTTTGCCGAGCGCTTAAGCTTTACCGTAAAGGGTTTTGCCCTAGCATCGATCTTATGCTCAAAACGCTCAAAATGCAGACGACTACGGGCAATGTCATGTTGTTGAGCCAGTTCAAGCAAGTGATCTATCATCTTTTTCGGGCCACAAAAGTAAAAATGGTCCTTTGTAGGAGAGCTAGTTAATAACTTTTCTAAATTTAGTTTATTGCCTTCATCACTCGCGTATAGATGTAAATTGTCGCCTAGTTGCCTGATTAGTCGATCACTGAAGGCCATTTCATCGATTGAGCGACCGCAATAATGCAATGAAAAATCACGCTGCTGACTTGTTAATGTTAAGGCCATCGCTTTAATGGGCGTAATACCAATACCGCCAGCGATCAACACAACAGGATCTGTTGACTGTTCAAGGGGAAAGTAATTCTGCGGCTGTGCACAGTTTAACCTAAGCCCAAGTGTGAAATGTTGATGAATAGTCGCAGAGCCACTTGCTTCAATATCGCTATTATCTAATCTATGTTCTTCTTTAAAATCATTATGTTCATTTAATACAGCAATTTCATAACAATCTGTTCTACTGGGATTCGAACAAAGTGAATAATGTCTATGTGTCAGTTTCCCATCACTTAATACTACAGGTATCGCCAAGTGTGCTCCGGCCTCAAAAGCAGGTAATGCCTGACCCTTGGCATGCCTAAATTCAATAGCTCTAATACGAGGGGTTAATTGTCTAATACCACTAATAACTAACGATAACTCTCCCTCTCCAGAGTTTTGCGGATAATCTGGTGGGCTTGCTTTAGCAATTGAACTATTTTTCGACAAATCTTCATTTGTTAACGAGACGCTCTGCTGCTGTTTCAACCGTGCTTTTAGCTCTGATAGCTCATTAGTAAGCGGCGTAATTAATGACTCAATTTCACTTTCACTATATCTAGGCGTTATATGCTGCGGGCAATTCCAATCGAATGCTTCTACTTTAATGACAAAACCTCGTTCTACTTTAGCTCGATAATCATCATCTTCCAGACTAGCAAGCGTTTGCCAATCATCCTCAGCAACTTGACTGATCCGTCCCATCAATTTTAATCGACGTTTATTGGGATAATCGACAAAGATCAAAGCAACACGATCATTATTACGGAAGTTTCCTGCACTGACATACTGGCGATTACCTTTATAATCAGCAAAACCTATCGTAGAAGCATCAAGCACCTTGAGAAAACCTTTAGGCCCGCCACGGTGTTGAACGTAGGGCCAATCAGTTTCACTAACGCTGGCCATATATAAACTGTCTCGCTGGGCAATAAACTCGGCTTCAACTGCTGATAAGAGAAAGTTGTAATCTTCGCCTTGGTCCATACTGGCATAGCCTGCCCGGCTATTTTGCTCTTGCTGCATTGCTCTTACTGTCTCAGTAAAGGCTAGTTGTGCGTATTTATGTGCCATGGTCGACTCCTACAGGATCATTAAACTGATTATCTAAGTAAATGGTTGCACTATGTTGGTAGCTAATAATTAAAGCTATCACATTGAAATAGTTAAAATGAACTCCCTGTTCATTTTAACTACCTTTACTACGATGCTTTTTGCAAGGCGATTTTAGGAAAATCGATAGCAACACGACTTGCCTTAGCCAAAATATTGGTCATGATGTTCATTCCCACATGCGTAATTATTTCAACAATCTCAGCATCTGAATAACCTGCATTGCGGATTTCAAGTAATTCTGCAGTGGTTACTTCACCACTGTTTTCAGCTAAAGAACGAGAAAATTTCACTGCGATAGCTGCTTGTGCATCTTGACTACCGCCTGCTCTGTTTTCTGTCATTTCATCTTCCGTTAAACCAGTCCCTTTACCTATTGCAGTGTGCGCCGAAACACAATATTCACAGGCATTTTTTTCCGCTAAAGCTAGGGCAATACGCTCTTTCGTTTTAGCCGTTAACTCTCCGTCGTTAGCTATAGTATGTAAACCTAAAAATGCTTTTAAGGCTACAGGTGAGTTTGCAAATACCTTTAAAAAATTTGGTACCATACCAAGTTTGCTTGTTATCGCGGCATAAAGCTCAGCTTGTTCTGAAGTTGCTTGCTCTGGGGTCACTAAATTAATTCGACTCATTGTATTTCCTTTCTCTCTTTAAAATAAAAATATGAACTGACATTTAACATCTAGTCCATGCTGATGTTGCTGGCTATTATCAACAACGCTGTCTTTTACTACTCTTCAATTTCACGCTTCGCTGTGCTCATATCATCTAAAATAATGACTGCTAACCAAGCGATGGAGCTATTGTGAAACAAAACGGTTTAATTAAGAATAAGCATGATTTACAATTAATTATTTCAATAAATGAAATAATTAACGGAGTGATTAACAATGGATACATTCCACTTAATGAAGGTCTACATTGCCGTGGCTGAAGAGCAAGGGTTCTCAGCTGCCAGCAGACGCCTCAATATGTCTGCACCTACCGTGACTAGAGCAGTGGCGCACTTAGAAGAGACTTTAAAAGTAAAATTGCTCAATAGAACCACGCGTTATGTCAGAATGACTGAGGCTGGTGCACGTTACTTGGAAGATGCAAAAAGAATTTTGCACGATGTAAAAGTTGCCAACGAATCTGCATTAGGTATTAACGCTACCCCACAAGGGAAAATTAGTGTCACCGCCCCTGTGCTTTTTGGTCAGCAGTTTGTCTTGCCCACTATCACTGACTATTTAGAACGTTATCCACAGACACAAGTTAATGCTGTTTTTTTAGATAGAGTGGTTAATTTACTTGAAGAAGGTCATGACGTTGGTATTCGCATTGGTGAGCTCGTTGATTCAAGTATGCGCGCAAAAAAGGTTGGTAGCGTTAGGCTGATACTCGTTGCTTCTCCTGAGTATTTAGCAAAAAATGGCATCCCAAAAAACTGTCAGGATTTAGCGCAGCATTCACTCATTGCTGCTAATACCGGTAGTTTAAATCCAGATTGGCAGTTTCTGGTAAATAAACAAAATGAAACGGTAAAAATCAATCCTAGATTAACTGTCACTACCAATCAGGGCGCAATTAATGCGGCCAAAAATGGTTTAGGAATAACACGAGTTATTTCATATCAAGTTGCCGAAGAACTTAAAGATAACAAACTTAAAGTGCTGTTAGAAGCTTTTGAATACCCAGCTAAACCCATTAACATAGTACACAGAGAAGATAAATTTTCTTCAGCAAAAGTAAGAAGCTTTATCGATTTACTTGCTCAGGATCTGCAAGCTAATTCTGCTTTAAACTGAGGCAAGAATAAGGATTAATTTTTAACAAGCCCGTGTTTAACGGCATAACTAATTAATTTTGCCAAAGTATGGATCCCCAATTTGGTTTTCATGTTTCGTCTATGGGCTTCTACCGTTCTAAAACTTATGTTGAGGATTTTAGCTATTTCTTTACTGGTTTTCCCTTTGGCAAGGTAGGATAAAACCACCTGTTCTCGGGTGGTCAGTTTTTCACTTTCGTTGGTATTAACAGGGTTATCTAATAATAATTCTGCTATTGAACTACTAAAATGCGTTTTACCATTTGCTACCGCTTTAATGGCGTAATAAATTTCTTCAGACGTTGTGTCTTTTAATAAATACCCCACAGCACCTGCCTGAATGGCACTTTTAACAAACTCGGGGTTACTGTGCATACTCAAAATCAATACTTTTGTTTCGGGTAATTGCTCAGTGATAATCTCAGTAGCATCAATACCATTCATGGTAGGCATGCTTATATCCATTAAGATCACGTCAGGTTTCAATTCAATTGCTTTATTAAGAGCATCACTGCCATCATCCGTTGATCCAACAATGACTATGTCATCATAGAAAGATAAACACGCCTTCAAACCACCTTGAACCATAGGATGATCATCAACAATTTGCACCAAAATTGGCGATTGCGTTAAGTTACTCATAAGCCGAACTCAATATCACCGTTATTGTCATTATTTTTTACTCTCGTTTGATTAAAGTAATTTTCAAAACTACATTTCGGAATTTTCGCCGTAATGGTTGTGCCTTTTGATGATGAAACAACGCTAAATTCGCCCAAATGGTATTCAACGCGTTCTGCTAAGTTTCTCAGACCAATGCCACAATCATTTATTTCACTCACTGAATTAATATCAAAGCCTTTACCATCATCAGCAATGATTAATGTTAACCAGTTTTTGTCAAAGCTTAAGCTAATTTCAACATGCTCTGCTTTTGCATGTTTTTCAATATTGATTAATGACTCTTGTACGATTCGATACAGGGTAGTATTAATAAAGTCGGGCAACAAATTTCTTGCTAGAGGTTTGAATACCTCGATACTTACGCCAGTTCTATCAGAAAAGTCAGCCGATAAGGTATCAATAGCAGCAGATAAACCTAGCTCATCTAATATTTGTGGGTGCATATGGTGAGAAATCCGACGAATTTCATCAATAGCAATAACTAAATTATCCTCTGCATGCTGAAGCGGTTTTGGCACGTCTTGTACCGCTTTTGAAAGGTGCATCTTAGTCGCTTCTAGTGAAAACTTTATTGACACCAAAATTTGAATTATTCCATCATGTAGCTCACGAGCAATATGTCTGCTTTCATCTTCTTGAACATTAACAATGCGTTGCCCTAGCTCAGTAATTTTTTCATCCGTTTGTTTTTTCTGACGTAAATTTACTGTCACGCCAAACAAGAAAATAACAAAGATAGAGGAAAGAGCGAGAATCAAAATAATATTCTTGGTTTTATTAATGTGCTCGTCTATTTCGAATTGTAATTGGCTTAATTGTAAATTGACATTATCAAGGTAAACACCGGTACCTATCATCCATTTCCATTTTTCCAAATAGACAGAGTAACCTATCTTTTCAGATATTTTTTTATTTGATGGTTTGGTCCAAGGGTAATGATAAAAGTCACCGCCCGCTTTGGCGTTACTTATAAGAATTTGAATAATTTTATTACCTTTACCATCCTCTAAGTCCCACCAGTTTTTGCCAATTCTAAAAGGCTGTTTCGGGTGTGATAAAGCATTACCCTTATCATCATAAACAAAGAAATAACCGTCCTCACCATTATATGTCATTTTATCTAATATATTGGTTACCAACTTTTTGGCGACATAATTATCGGGTTCAGACGACTGGTATAAATGATCAACAGCCAATACCGCCAAGGCAGTATAGTTTTTAAGCTCTTGTTTTTTTTGTTCAACAAGAAAGTGTTCTAGCGTATCTAAGCTTTGATTGGATAATTCTCGGTATTCATTAGTCACCAAAATGTAAGTGATAAGTGCGGTTAACAATACTTGAATAACGGCAATAAAAAGTAGCTTGATGGGTAATATCATACGTTTCTTAGTCTTTATCATCGTCATTTTTTACCTATCATTTCAAGTTTTAGCCTTGATAGCTATAACCAGTTGTACCTAGGTATAACTACCTAGTCAAGTTAGGTATTCGTACGAATATTTTGTCATGCACAACCCTGTCATTCTTCTAACTATCAAAATAATCACAAACAAGTCTAACGACTTATTACTAGGATGGGGATGTAAAATGAAAACAATAATTTTAAAAATAGCATTAATTACCGCAATAAGTTTTTCAACATTTGCTAATGCAGATGACGACAAAAAATATCGTTGGCGATTAGCCGAAACATGGGGCCCTAATTTCCCAATATTTGGTGACGCCACTAAAAACATGGCTGCAATGGTTAAAAAAATGTCTAACGGCCGCTTGATTATTCAAATTGATTCATCGAATAAACATCTGTCTCTTATACACATCTCCGAGCCCACGAGAC
>CAJXRC010000094.1 GCA_913058405.1 uncultured Colwellia sp.
GGTCTCGTGGGCTCGGAGATGTGTATAAGAGACAGGTAATAAGTGATTTGTAAGGTTACCCCAAAGGGTTTAACCATCTATTTCAAAACTAATTTTGTTCTGTACGCCAGCCACTTCCATTGCAACACCATCAACAACACGTGGTTTGTATTTGAACTTAGCAACCGCATCAAGGGCAGCCCTATCAAATACTCCTTCTGGTTTTGCTTGCACTACCTTGGCTTGACTGACAGAGCCTGTTTTGGTCACGACAAACTCAACAATAACAAAGCCTTCGATACCACGAGACTGGGCTCTACGTGGATAAATAGCGGCCACTTTAACAATCGGTAAATAATCACCATCACCACTATCTAGGCTTAAACCTCCTGATAATCCCATATCTGTTTGAATATCCGCTGCAAAACTACTTTTTACGGCGCTGGCATTAGGATTAGCTTGCTGCATCTGCGGTGCATTCATTGGCGGTGGTGGCTCTTTAGGCTTCGCTGGTTTTTGTGGTTTACGCTCTTTTTTAACAATCGCTTCATCTTTTTTTAAGCGGATGAAATCAAGCACACTGCCCTTGGCAGGGTCTGTCATAACTTCATTACCACCTGCAATTAACTTTTGCATCCCCCAAAGCAGGAGGAAAGTCATGCTCAGTGCTAGCAAACCTGCAATAACGTATCGAGCGCCACTGCGTACTATAATTTGTTGCGACGTATCTGTTGACATGTTAGCTCCTTAACCTATTTCTAGGCCTCTTGCGCGGCAATTGAAACATCATAAACACCGGCAGCACGGGCAGAATCCATCACTTTAATTAAGGTATCAGTGGTCGATTTTTTATCGGCTTGGATCACGACAGTACCTTGTGGATTTTCTGCTTTTAAACGCTCAATATTGGCTTGTACACTGCGAATATCGACTTTGCGTTTATTGATCCAAATATCACCCTTATCACTAATAGCCACTAAGATATTGGCACGCTCTTTTTTTACCGCGGTAGCGGCTTCTGGGCGATTCACATCAATGCCTGCTTCTTTAACAAATGAAGCCGTCACGATAAAAAATATTAATAAAATGAACACCACATCAAGCATGGGTGTCATATCAATTTCTTCTTTTTCATCTTGATCTTGTAACATTTGGTTTAAATGACGCATAACTAACTCCTACAATTTCTATTTGGGAAAGCTATTTCACCTATGGTTAAATAGCTTTCCATTATTAATTTAACGCTTAATGATTAACCGCTAAGCTATCAGCGAGTAATTCGGCTTCTTTTTTAGCATTTCGGCGTAACCAGGTTGCGGTAAATACGCCAGAAAGCGAACCGACCATACCTGCCATAGTTGGGATAGTTGCGCGTGAGACCCCCGATGCCATCGACCTTGCATTACCGCTTCCCGATATTGCCATCACATCAAACACTTCAATCATGCCTGTTACCGTGCCCAATAAACCTAATAGCGGACACAAGACAACTAAAGATTGAATAAGCGCTAAATTACGATTTAACTTAGTCGTCCCACGAGAAATTAACGCGTTGCGTATTTGTTCGCTGTACCAAGATGTTTGATCTTTACGGCCTTGCCATACACTAATCATGTGTTTCTTCACACTGCGATAGCTGTAAAAAACAAAGACAAAACGTTCGAAAATCAACAACCACATAATGAAGATAACAGCGGCAATCACGATTAATACTTGCCCGCCGGTATCCATGAACTCATTAATGGCATCGTACATTTCCATTAAGGCAATCACGATTTATGCTCCTTGACCTGCAAGCATTTGGCTTTGGCCTAGCTCTGTTGATTCAGCACTCTCTGCTCTTTCTGCAATGATGCCGGTACTTTCTTGCTGTAAAATATTAACAATGTTGCGGCTACGACCATTTAAGTAGGCGAAGATAAAGACCATTGGGATAGCAACGACTAAACCTAAAACGGTAGTGACAAGCGCTTGAGAAATACCGCCAGCCATAAGCTTAGGGTCACCCGTACCAAACAAGGTGATAGCTTGGAAGGTATTAATCATACCTGTTACGGTTCCAAGTAAGCCGATTAGCGGTGCAACCACTGAGATGATTTTAATTAAGGTTAAGCGCTTAGATAACTTAGGGACTTCTCTTAAAATAGATTCAGATAATTTAAGTTCTAAGGTTTCAGTATCTAGGTTCGGATTGTTATCTTTAACTTGCATAACACGACCCAGAGGATTATCACTTGATGCCACTGCTGACTTAAGTTGACGTTCAACTTTAGAGCCAATCAGCACTAAACTAACAAGGCGTTCTAGCGCGATAAGCAGACCCACTAAACCGATGGCTAAAATGATGTAACCTACTGGGCCACCTTGGTCTACACGTTCTTTCAAGTCAGGCGCTTGCACTAATAAACTTAAGATTGAACCACCCGTTGGGTCTAGGGCAAAAGCGGAGGTATTTCCGCCACTGTTAATCAAATCACTTGTCGAGGCTAAGTATCGGTTAGAAGGTTGTCTAATTAGCTCAGCAACCGTGCCTGTTTCATCAATATATTCTAAATATTTACCGTTAGAGATTAAGTTAAAACCACCAACACGTGTCACCGCTGCATTGTTACGATCGCCATTGGCTAAAACAACTTCGCGGTTAAAGGTAGTTACTTTGCCGCTTTGTGTCATTTCACGTTGTAGTTCAAACCATAAACGCTCAATTTCTGCAATAGACGCCAGCTTTGAGCTTGAACCCATGCTTTGGGCAAATTCATCTAAAAACTGACCACGCCCCGGTATTTGCGCAGAAATAACTGACGTTTGAAATTTACTGCGGGTATCACCAGATACTTGCTGTAATACACCAAATAATTCTTTTAATTCGCCTAAACGTTTATCCAATGCCTCTGCTTTATTTGCTAACTCAATTTCGTTATCAGCAAAATTTTGTTCAAGCTGCACACTGAGCAATAATGCATTGTCGCGCTGATAGCTCATGTCTTTCAGCATATTTTGCTGTTGATTAACTTTGGCTTTAAATTGACTTTCTCTTGCTTGGTTTTGTTTAGTTTGCGTTATTTGGCCCTGCTCTAGTTGATTTAATAAATCATCAAGAGTGAGCGCCTCTTGTGCATGACTAACAGCACTTAAACAACTCAATGAAGCAAACGTCATGGAAAGTGCAGAAACCGTTAACGCTTTTTTACCAGCTTTATTTAGCGTGGTGACCGTATTTTTTAAAGCTTTAGTTACTGTGCTGCGTATTTTATTAGGATAATTAGTCATCATTATTACTCTGCTTGTGTCGCGGTTTCATTAATAGACACCGGTACCGTTGATACTGGTACGAGAATTAAATCTGGTGCTAGCTGTTTACGGGCGATACGTAAGGCTTTGTTAATACCTAAACGATAATCTTGTGACAGTGGTTGCCATTGACCCTCCCCCCCTTTTGAAGATTGTTTCCATTCACCTAAACGACTACCGTCACGCGTTTGATAAACCAAACTCACACGGCCGATACGTAGAAAATCAACATCCATTTTTTTACCGTCAATAGGTAAAACTCCGCTATACGCTTCAATAGTACGACCGTAATCCACTTCAATTTGATACGCTTCTAATACTCGGCGAAACTTTTCAGAAACAGCAATATCAGCACGATTCATCATGGTTTTTAAATCTTCAACACGCTTAGTTCTTTCACTAGGTAAAAAAGGCACATCAAGAGTAACAAAGGTATCTAAGGTGCTGATCATACGCGCCATTAATGGTGATATTTGACGTTCAATAACGCTTACTTCTTCCATCGATTTAGCTAATTGGGCAAGCTCAGTCATTTGGCTATCAAGCTGTGCTTGCATTTGTTGGTTATAAACACTGAGACCATCAACTTCCTTTGTAACCACATGAAATTGCTGTAACTTAGTTTGAGCTTGGTCGGTTAACGTATTTACTTTTTGTTGTGACTTAGCAGCCGAATGATTGATTTGCTGACCCGCATTAACCACCTTATTTAGTGAGGTGTTACTTAATGAGGAATCGGCTGAGGAATCAGTAGCACTCGCTGAAGTAGCAAAGATTAAACTGCTCGTGGTAAGGCCAATTAATAGGCTTGCTTTGGTGAGTTTAGACAACATCATCGGTTTACCCTTTCTCTTGTAAACTCTTATTCATAAGAGCGTCATAAATTATAAATACCAGCAGAAATCAGCATACTTTTAACAGTAATTTATCTATTGGTATTCAAGAATGTGACAAAGTGTACCGAGGGAATGTGACAGTTAAACTGAAAAATAATGACGCTTATGTTGCATTAAGGTTTCAGTTTAATGACAACCAACAAAAACAGAAATAGTAGCTAATACTGAGTCGTGTGGATCTTCAAGTAAAGTAATCGTCTCGTTCACTGCTTTCTGGGCTGTAGCGGGATTGGAATAAATCAAATGAATATTTCTTGTCAGAAGCAGTAAGAAAATCACAACAGACTTCACAAATGGCAAGAAAATAAAGACAACTAAGTGCAAAAAACCGAAGCGAGTAACTCATTAAACCATTGTCCACTTCAAGCTCATAGTTGGCGTTGCCCTTCCATCGCTTGACGTTAACTATGAAGCTAACATTGTCATTAGCAAGGTTCTCTCCGTAACCATGCGTCTAATAAAAGTTCATATAAATAATAATTTACAAACGTATATGCTGTCTTGTGTCTTATTATATTTATTTTAACAAAAAATAACTGAACTAATCTTTTTCTCTGGTGACTTACATAAGGTCAGCAATAACAAAAGAAATTTAAAATGAAAAACTATTATGTAGCCATATTCATTAGTATTTTGACAATAACTTCATTGCCAATTTTAGCTGGAGATACTTTACCAAAAGATTGGTTTAAAGCGGGTAGCACTGCTTCTGACTACAAAATGGGGGTAGATGAAAGTGTTACTTTTGATGGCAATAAGTCTGCATTCATTGAAGCCGACTCTGCTGAATCAAAAAGTTTTGGCACCTTAATGCAAAATTCAAGCGTTGAAGATTATTTGGGAGAACGTGTTCAATTAACTATTTATATCAAAACTCAGGATGTCTCTGGATGGTCAGGTGGTTGGTTTAGAATTGATGATGGCAAAAAGAAAACATTAGCATTTGATAATATGAATAATAGACCTATTACAAAAAGCACAGAGTGGGCTAAGTATACTATGGTTCTAGATATACCCACTAACGCAACGAAGATGGCTTACGGTGTGATGCTAAATGGGAACGGCAAGGTTTGGTTTGATAATTTAAGTTTTGAAATAGTTGACTACAACACACCTGTAACCGATCTTTATGCGATAAAGTTGCAAAATAAAACTAAAAATTTGAGTTTTGAGTTTTAAGTTTTAAGTTTTAAGTTTTAAGTTTTAAGTTTTAAGAGAAGTTAATGACCTGAGTATTCAATGGCACGTTGGATAACATAGTAAAAGTTGAACAATTTAATAGTCAAGATTCGTAATGAGTCTAAGTTTTCGACATATCTGTTCCTTATTACAAAGAACATTGTATTTAATTATGACTTTAAGACATAGGTAACAGTTAACAAGTATTAAAATCAACACCAACAGCCTAAACCTTTATAGTTCGTATATTTAGTTGTGCTGTCGCTTAATATGGTATTAAGACAATAATTGATTCGCCATTAAATTAGCGTATTCTAACTAGTTCTATATATATTCATTTGGAAAGGTCATCTTGAAAAAAATTGCGCAAGGTTTTTTGTTTTTATACGTGCTTTTTAGCTTATCTGGCTGTATTGCCGCTACGGTTTTATCCGCCGCGGTGGATGTCACTACAACAGTTGTTGGTGGGACTATCGACGTTGTCGACACAGTGACGCCAGACATTATTGATGACGATGATGAACAAGCAGAAGACGATGATCACGACAACGAAAAAAATTAACCTGCATGGATTGATGAACAAATAGGTCGGATACAATTACACACTATTAGCTCAATGATATTAGCCTGTAGGTTCACTACTTCCTCTGTATTTCTGAGGACTTCAATTTGAATAAACTTAATAAAGTAGTCTATTGCGTATCAAAGCAGTCATAAGACGTCTATATTTTCCAGTTGCCAAAGACAAAAAAACACCAATCACTACAATTGATGTTTCTGAGAATGAAACAATATTAAATGATTAAGATTATTTCTTAAATCGACGTGATGCGAAACCAATCATACCTAATGCAAAAATAGCAAGTGTTGATGGTTCAGGTACTTCGACTGCAGATACTCTGATTTCATTAAGACCATAAACATTGGTACCACAACAAGCCGAACCTCCAACTGCAACACTGTCAGCGTTGAACTGTATATATCTAAATGCGTTAGTGTTACTTACAGCAAAGTTCTGAGCAGTAAGAGGATCGGACTGAGCGCCACTCTCTGCCAATAATGTTGAATCGATCAAAACAGATTCTGTGCCTGCAAGATCAAATCCCATGCTGCCAGATAGCATAACCGAGTTACTAGCCAGTATACGGAAATCTCCTGTACCTCTATCAAAGTACTGAGCGTTATGAGTATTAAAGAGCTCCATGAAGTCAATAACATATGCCTGACCTAGATCAATTGTGATCCACGCATCTGCTGTACCATTATTAGGATTAAGCCAATATCCACCTTCTGCATCATTAGGATTTTGGTTATTTTCAGTTATCACACCAGTTTGATTATCGAGGATATTTTCAGCAAAAAATCGACTATCATAAGGCGTAGTAGAGCCGATTACATTGCTAGTATCAAGTGTAATCAAACCTGCGCTAGCAACATTTGTTAATGCTGATACAGACAAAATGATGCTTGTTATCGCTGTATTTAAAAATTTAAATTTCATAGGTATTCCTTTTGATCCTTTCACAACAGTATTAGAAGGTACATGCAAAAAGTGAAACGTCATTACTTCATGTGACTTTATAAAAGCACAAAGCAAGCCAACTTAATAATATTAAATACATTCAATACGATAAGATTAAAACAACAACATTGATATCTTACTTGTAAAATAATCTGACAAAACAAATTCATTAACTAACTGATGTTAATAAATTAACTAATCGAACTCTAGTTGACCTTTTAATAACAAAAGTAATAGATGATTTAATTCCATTTAGCGCTGTAAGGGAGCCTGCAATTGTCTCAATATTACGTCAACTAAATATCACTTTAAAATCCCCCTTAGCTAACTTTATGATTGATGGTTTTGGTAGCAGAAATCTCGGTTAGAAACTCTCATCACCTGACACCTTTCTCATTATTGATCATGGCACAATCGCCTATAGCTACTGATAGTAATTAGCTACGATTCCTACCTTTTAAATAAGCGTTTGCAGTGCTTGCTCTCTGTTAGTGAATTGGTATTTTTTATCCAATAACGTTGCTAAAGATAACTTATCTAATGATTGATTAATTTTCTCATTGCCTGTGATAACCAGCACAGTTTTACCTTTTGATTTAGTCCGGTCAATAAGATCGGTGATCATAAGTGCGGTGGTTGTCCCTATCAATTTGGCGTTCGATAAATCTATCACTAAGGTGGTGAACGCTAGGTTTTCAGTAAAGCGGCGAGATAACTCTCTAGAAACAGCAAAACTAACAGGGCCGTCTATTTCGAGTAAAAGCGTGTTTGCTAAGGACTTACTCAGATTTTTTTGAATATCATCCGTTAACGCACTATTCGTCTCGTTTGATGTCATTTCACTGCTTATTTCGCTAAGTAATTCATCCCCTCTACTGAAGGTAATATTATCAAGTTGAATATGAGTTAAACGATCTAAGGTCACTAAATTTGCGATGAACATACCGACTAATACGGCAGTGATTAAATCAACAAAAACGGTAAGCAGTAACACCAATAACATTAAAGCAGCCGAAAATAATCCAACTTTTTTTATCTGAAAAATGAAACGCCAATCAATAATATCAAGACCCACTTTAATCAGCATACCTGCCAAAACAGTATGGGGAATATACTGTGCGTAATCTCCTGCCCAAAGAATAACAATGAGTAAAGTAATAGAATGTATGATGCCCGACAGGGCTGTTTTACCTCCCGCACGGATATTAATGGCAGTACGCATAGTCGCCCCTGCGCCCGGCAATGCACCAAAAAATCCCGCAATAGTATTCGCAATTCCTTGGCCGATCAGCTCTTTATCACTGTCGTGATGAGTCTCAGTCAGCGTATCAGCAACCATTGAGGTAAGTAATGAGTCGATAGCGCCTAATACCGCTAATAAAAAGGCGAAGTAGCTAACCTGATAAAGTGACTCTAACGATAAGGTGGGCATTGATAAACTTGGAAAGCCCGTCGGAATTTCCCCGATAACAGAGATGCCTTGTTGAGTAAAAAAAGTGGCGCTAATGACGGTTAATGTGATTAGGGCAAACAATGGTGCGGGGATTATCTTGGTCCATTTTTCAGGCCAATAGATCATAAGCAACAAGGTGATAATTCCCAGTACCGTCGCAAAAGTATTTTGCTGACTGAGTGCATTAGGAATATTCATTAAGGCTGCTAAGGCGTTGCTATCCCCTGCATTACCTAACAGTGGCGATATTTGTAGCAGAATAATTATGATGCCAATGCCGGTCATAAAGCCAGAAATAACGGGGTAAGGCACCATAACAAAATACTTACCTAGCTTGAGCAAACCAAATAATATTTGAAATAAGCCAGCTAAAATGACACAAGTAAAAGCCAGCACCAAGCCAGTATCGGGATGACTGCCGATTAATTGCGTGAATACTAAAGCCATGACCACACTCATAGGTCCGGTTGGACCGGATATTTGTGTGGCAGTTCCACCAAAGAGCGCTGCAAAAAAACCGACAAAAATCGCGCCGTAAACACCGGCTATGGCCCCTGCTCCAGATGAGACGCCAAAGGCTAATGCTAAGGGTAATGCGATTACTGCAGCGGTTAAACCGCCGAAGATATCACCTTTAAGATGCTGACTAGATATTTTGTTTAGTAAAATAATGATTGTCTTTTGTGGGTAAGAGAGAGTCCCAGTATAAGCGCGACTCAAAAAATGTAATTACACCAATCGTACTAATTTATTGATCTGTTTGGAATTAGACCTTGGTAGGCAAACTAATATGAACTGTTACACCAGCTGGGTTTTGATGATTATAAGCGCTGATATTTCCCTGATGAAACTGACAAATTAAGCGAGAAATATATAAGCCTAAACCCAGGTGTGGCACGGCTTTTTTTTAGCTATTATCGGTTTTCCCTTAAGCCACTTTTAGCCAAGGTTAAAGTGCCATTACCTAGGCAAGTGGATGTAACCACTGTTAAGATAGTGCCTCATGTTAAGTCTTTGACTGGAAAAATAAATAATAACTTTTGTAGGACAGTACTATGAGTAAAGAATTAGAAAAGTTTTTACGTAAGCGTAACGCTGCTCCTAGAAAGGTTAGCAAGTTTCAATACCTCTATGATGATAATGAAAGTGTGTTGGATTTTTATCTCAAACATGGCGGATTGCAGCGACGACATAACGTTAAAGATGATTTTAATCGTAAACCTTGGGAATTTATTGATACAGAGCTTGGTATTCCAATAGATCATATTGAAATGCAGGTGGAAGCGACTTTTGTCCTGCAAGGAGTAGTGGTTGCGGAAAAGTTAACTGAATTGTTAACTTTAGCAGTATTACATAGTGGCATATCCTTTAATAAGCAAAAAATGGCGCCACAACGTTTTGGCAAAGAAATACTGGGGAGAGTCAGACCTGATTGTGTGTTTACTTTAGCTATTGCCGTATTATTAGGTGAATATGATTCGGCTTTTAAATTATTTGAATTTTTCAAAAATGGCTATGCCAAAGGCTGGATAAATCGTTCAAAAAGTCATATGACAGATTTTATTATATTGTTGTATGGCACTTACAGTAATGAAATGCTCAGTAGTAACGTAGATGATTTTTCTTATCCGCACATTATTGCAGACTGGAACACCACCGATGCTAATAAAATAACAAGTTATGTTCAGCAATTATGTGATGATCAAGTTGCGCAAGTGGCAGCCCCACCGAGTGAATGTTTTTTTGAGTACGACAACCTTAATTGGCAGTTTATTCCTTACCCTGCATTAATGTTGCTAGCATTACGACAAAAAAGTGGGTTAACGAATCCAACAATAGAACATGTTGCCTTTGGTAATGTGAGTGAACTGACGCCAATGCTGACTTCTAACGATGAGCCTAATCCAATATTCATGCCGTTTAAAATGAAGCTGGAACAACAAGGTTTCGATATTGATAAAATTTTTTCTAAAGAACAATAAAAGAAAACTAAATAAATAAGTAAGTAACTAACTAGGACACCCACTCATAATTTTCTATAAAACCCAAGATTTATCGGGTGATAAAATTAGGGCTTGCACCAATTTCAGTAGCATATTAGTTGGTGCAGATATTACTACAGGGATTACTAAATATGGCGAATAACCAATTCTATATAATTATTCTACAGGACTTTATCGAATACGATAATGATTTAGCTATCTATCATAATAAACCTTTTACAGGAGTAGTTATTGAGCATAAAAACTGTGTTGTAGTAAATAAATTTGAGTATAAAGAGGGAATTAAAGTTACTGAAAAAAAGACGTTTTTCCCTGCTATTCCTAATGTGGAGATAATTAATGTAAATAATATTGTTGAACGAGATGGTGGGGGGGCAGTAATTTATAATGGATTACCTCTATCAGGACTCATTTATTATTTTAGAGGTAAGTATTGTTATTTTATTCAAGAGTATGAAGCAGGCTGGGAAAACTCGGAGTTAGGCATTGGTAATAATGGTAGGTTAAGTCGCCTATACCGAAATGGCAATGACTATAGTGAGTGTCTTGAGTGGGAGAATGATCAATTACGTAATTATGAAATAAATATAAGCTTACCTGATACTCGACGATGTTCAGCTTTATCATTGGGCTTTTCGCCAACTAATCAGCTAAATAAAATGAGAGTTCAAGATGACTTTTACTTAGTAAGTAAAAGAGTGATAGATGATGTTTGGTATTCTGATTACTTAACATTTGAAGATCTCCAAGGTTGTCAAATTGATGAGTCGCTGTTGTTATCAGGGAATAATGTTGATGATGAGTTTTTTAAAAAACTTATTAACCGTGGGATATTAACTGATTGCAATGAGATCATATTACCTGAACATATTATTGACCCTAAAGTATTAGAGAAATATTTGCCAATGTCCTCTCTTCAGAAATTAACATTCAGATATATGAGGGATAGCAAAATTAGTAAAGCTTCTTACCAGCGTTGTTTATCTAATTATGACTTAACTTTTATCAATTAACTTGTGAATAAAAGGGGAAGAGCCGTTCTTAAATATAAGAAAATTCCGTTTCTAGATTGATATTTATAGAGGTTTACTTCAGCTAAATGATATTTATTAATAAAAAAAGTTTATTACTTCTGCTTACCATATTGAGCTTAACTGCTTGTGCCTCACAATACGCACCAATAACCACTAACTCAAAGTATGCTGGTGGTTATCAAGAGCTATTGCTAGATGAAATGTTACATAACAATGAGACGTTAACAAATTATCCGAGTAAAAATAGCCAACCAACCCCAAAACGCTATTTACTTACTTATCAAGGCACCACCAGCGACACTAAAGAACGTATTTCAGGCTTCTGGCAACAACGTGCCAATGAACTTTGCCCGAATGGTTATAACGTTGAAAGTCATCTTCAAACAATTCTCTATGGCACAATACGTTCCCCCGTTAACGGCCGAATGGAAAACTTAGGCACGCAACAGCCCATTGATAAGGGCATTATTCAATGCTTAGATTAAGTACTAAAAACCTGTTTAGAAAACTAGGGACTCATCAGTATGCTGTATAAGCACGACTCACAAAAAGTAGTTATTAGACCTTGGTAGGCAAACTAATATGAACTGTTACACCAGCAGGATTTTGATGATTATAAGCACTGATACTTCCCTGATGAAATTGGCAAATTAAGCGAGAAATATATAAGCCTAAACCGAGATGTGGCACCACTTGCTTATTTTGTGCTTTTTGGTTTTCATCACGCAATGACACCATGGAATCAAATAAACTTTCGCTGAGTTGCTCTGGTAATAAAATGCCGTTATTACTAATAAGCAGTTCAGCATTGTGCTTATTACTGCTCTTTTTCAACTCAATAGTGATGATATTATCTTGGCTAAACTCAACCCCGTTACTGACTACTTTATCTAACAATTGCACTATATGTTCAGGAGAGCCATGCAAAAGAAATGTACTTGCATTGAGAGCTTTAACGTCAATATTCAAGATGAACTGCATTGTTGGGTATATTTGCTGATAGCCAGAAATACAGCCTTTAACAACCTGACGTAAATCAAAATCAATTTTTTCAGTGCTCGATAACATTTGTTCAAGGCGAGTTGCTTCACTCATATTGGTAAGAATTAAGTTCAACGTTTTGATGCCAGTTTGCGCTCTTTCGACATATGGACTGTTGCTTTTATCTTCTTGATTTTGCTTTATTTCTAGTAAACTTAGGTTGTCTAATGAAGTTTTAACCACAGCGATTGGCGTTCTTAATTCATGAGATAATCGAGATGACATGTTTTCTAAGTAATGGTTGTACTCACTTAAGCGGTTAACTGCAGTGGTAAAGCTGCGAGATAAATCACCTATTTCATCATTACTGTTAGAAGCCTGCATTTGACCAATAATTCGTCCTTGTTTATCAATGGCTAGTTCTGCTTGACTAGATAACTGTCGAATACGCGATGAAATACGTGAAGCAAATAAAATAAAGGTCAACGCGCCTAAACTCATAATCGCTAAAATGACGGTAAATAGTTTTTCTAACGCGCGATTTCGTAAACTACGTATACCGTTTGTTGTTTCTTCAACAATAACAGCACCCTTTACTTTATTATTGATAAAGATAGGATACGCCGCAGAAAGTACTAGCGCCTTTTTATCGGTCGTTAAACGCCATTGAGAGGTTGACTTACCACTTAACGCATTAACAATATGTGAGCCTTGTAAATGCTGTGCATCATAGAGTTGATCGATAAAGTCCGTCGACGGTTTAGTTAATATTTTATAATACAGAGGCAATAAAAATTGTTGCTTAAACTGATACCAGAAACTGTTTTTTTCCTCTTCTTTGGGCTGCTTTTCTCGCGCATGCCATACGCCACTAGCTGAATTTAGTGAACCTGCGCTAGCAAGCACTCGGTGGTGTTGATCAACAACCCAAATGCTAGAATTGGTATAACGCATGCCTTTAACAATACGCTCAATCTCAGGCGAAGGGACAACAATAGTTCCCAAACTTTCTTCTTTACTGGGATCTGCTGAACCAATGGCAGAGACAGCTTCACTATTGGTTTTATCTACATCAAAAAAAGCAAAAGCAATGTTATCGCCTAAGTTGTCTAAAGGCACTCTTAACTCGACATTATAGCCTTGTGGCGTTGGTAACCAGTGTCCTTGAATCTGTGGCGCTGGCGCAGGAATAGCAGTGTCATCATCAGTAAGCGCAAAGGCAGATATCCAACCTGATTTTTTATTACTGATAATAAAGCGATTTAACTTATTGTTGGTATCACTAAAAGACAGGGCTAAATGATCGTTATTGGTGATACTTCGGGTATTTTCACCACGAAAGATCAAGCGGTTATCAACCACCTGAAAAAACAAATACAAGTAATTATTATACTTACCGACACTCGCTTTAAAATTCAGGCTTAATGGCTCATTGGCAAATAGCTGCTGTTGCTGGTTATAAAAATGTGTGCGTTGATTAAAGTCAGGCCAATCATTAGACAAACCGTCTAAATTCACGGCTTCTGTTAATTTATAGCCATAAAGATCTTTACCTTGTTCAACATTAGGTAAAAAACTCGCTTGGTTATTGAATAGGTTTTCACGCTCATGCAAAGCAGTGGCTAACGCCCGCGCTGTGCCCACTAATGTTTGCTCTTGTCCAAAGCGCAAATATTTTTCCATTTCCCAGACATATTGATAACCAAACCAAGGAATAACAAACAGAAAACTTGAAAGTAATAACAGTTTTGATCTGAGTCCAAAGCGCAATTTCAAGCGTTTACCATTAACCATATTAGCACTATTAACCTTCATCATCGGCAATATTGTTAGCACTTAGCCAGCGATAACCCATGCCATAAACGGTTTCTATGCAGTCAAAATTGTTGTCATAATGCATAAATTTTTTGCGAATTCGCTTGATATGGGAAGTGATTGTACTGTCATCCACATATATTTTTGAATCAGTCATCAATTGCGTACGGTTTTTAACATGACCTGGATTTTTGGCTAAGGCATGAACTAACCAAAATTCAGTAATAGTTAAATCAATAGACCTATTTTGCCAGGTAATACTCATACGCTGACTATCCACTGTAAGCTCTCCAGAACGAGTAATATGGTCATCGTTAATGGGTTTTTTTAGTGCTTCTTGACGACGAAACAATGCTGATATTCGCGCCGTTAGATGAGGTAAACTAATATCTTTGGTAAGGTAATCATCGGCACCAATTCGTAAACCAGATACCGTATCAAAATCATTGTCACGTGCCGTTAAAAAAATAATAGGTAAGGTAGCCGACTTAGCTCTAAGTTGCTGACACAAAACAAAACCACCATCATATTCGTCATTCAAACCTATGTCTAAAATAACTAGATTGGGTAAACGCAAATTAAAGGCTTGGGTAGCGCTGGATCTATCTGCATAGGTTTGCACTTGATATCCTTGGCTACGTAATACATCAGCATAGTTTTCTCTAATAGCAGCTTCATCTTCTACAATGGCAATTCTTTTACTCATTTATATTCACTTTTGATTATCTTGATTAACTTGAAGCTAATAGCTGTTATCCGTTCATATCTCGACTATATCTAACTTTACTCATTAACGCGCTTAATTTTTGAAATTGCCATATTGTTGCCACAATTGTTCACTGCTTTGCCTTTATTCGAGCAGAGCAATGCCCATTTTTTGCGGTTTAATAACTCCTGTCAACAACACAACCTTATCAACATTACTTTAACAGCATGAATTAACAATACTGTTTAACAACACTGTTAACAAAAAATATGGCATAAAAGGATAACTCATGAAAAACACTATTCAATTACCACAAACTCAACCAAACAAAATTACTGGAAAAAAATTATTCATCACCACGGCACTTATTGCTGCTTTAGCAACAGGCTCAGTACATGCCTCCGAAAAAACACATCAACAAGAAACCAATAACGAAAATATTGGTTTTGGAACAGGTGCCGTCATCGGTGCTGTTGTCGCGGGTCCCGTAGGCGCCATTGTCGCGGGATTAGGCGGAATATTTGTTGCTAAATACATTAACGTTAATGATCAAAATGATGAATTAAGTACGGCGTTAGTCAATGAACAACAAAAACAACGATCGAATGAGCAAATTCAAAGTCAATACCAAGCTAAGTTGCAGCGTTTAGAAGCTTCGTATCAGCAACAATTAGTCGTATTAGAAACACAACAAGATAACTCTGGCCAATTACAAGCAGATAACCTGTTAATGAGCCTACAATTCTCTACCGGCTCAAGTGAGATAGCACCACACTATCAAGAGCAAGTATCAGCCCTAGCACAAATATTAAATAACTCGCCTGAGATGAAAATTGACTTGTCTGGTTATACCGATTTAATCGGTGAACAATCGCTTAATCAAACGTTATCACAAGCCAGAGTTGAGTCGGTAAGAACCTTATTGATGGCGCAAGGTGTGGAAGAACAACAAATAGCGACCTTTGCTTTTGGTGAAGAGTCACCTGTGGTGGCCAATAATGAAAGTGAAGTTAGCTTTTATGACCGTCGTGTTGTGCTGAAATTACATACACCATCATCAAAAAAAGAATCAGAAACAATAAACAACCAAATGGCGAATAATCACTAATCTTCTGGTTCATTAACTCCCATATTTGCTAAAAAAGGAGGTGTTTATGGCAATTTAATTAGAACAAAAAATCTATATCAGTAATAAAGCTGTCTCTTATACACATCTGACGCTGCCGACGAAGAGGATAGTGTAGAT
>CAJXRC010000095.1 GCA_913058405.1 uncultured Colwellia sp.
ATTCTCTTCAATCAATGCCTTGTCTCTAAGCCTTTTAATTCTCGCTGAGTGGGAAGTAACTTAATGGACTTGGTATTAGTTCTTTTATTTTTAATGAATAATATTATAGACCAAAAAAAACACTACTGGTTCAATACGCAGCAGTGCTTTTTTAGCGGCTAAAGTAGCGAAACGATTAACGCGCGATACTTTGCAGTACTTCAATATCAACCAAGTTGATAACTGTTGCTTTAATTTCTGCCATGCTTGAACTGGTAATAAGTAAACCGTCGTCATTGACGTCAATATAGCCTTGTTCACGAACAGCGGCGATTAACGTAGATTGAGCGCGTTTGTCGATAAATTCCGGAGCATTGATATTGTTTAACACAGATAAACGTTTAGCAATTGCCACAACCTTAGTTTCCAAGTCACGCTTGCTTAAAGGCGCTAAACGACTTGTTAGTGAAGTAATAATTGCTAGGCGTTGCAAACTCTCATCGATACATTCAGCCATGGCGTGCACTTGGCTAAGTAATCCTACATTGTCGGTAAGGGACCAAAAGCTGGCTTTACTTTGCTTAGCAATCTCCATGTCTTTCAGGACAGTAAGAGCCTGTAATGCTTGCTGCTCAATTTGCTTGCTATCTTGATATAGATATAAATCTTCTTTAAGTAATGCCGTCAATTTTTGCACTTTTATGACTAATTCGTCTTGATTGATTTTGCTGTGCTTATCAAGTAAACGACAAACCAAGGCTGGTACTACATAGGTATGCAAAATATTATTGCGGTAATAGCGCATTTCAGTATTAGCGGTTTCTGAGAGTGAAACTAAGCTACCAAAACTATCTTCAGTAATGGTCACTTTATTGAGAGAAATAACGTGTGTGAGTAGCTCTGCACCTGTTTCTTCTGGAATAGTGAGTTGTTCACTAAATGGCGCTTGACGCTGAATATTTAAGAAAAAATCAAGCTGTGTTTCTAATTCCAATTTCGACAGTGCTTTATTCTTGCTGGCGTGTAAAATTAAGGCAATTAAAGCTACACCATTTAAAGCCGCACTCTTATTGATGTTCTCCATTACTTGATCAGCAAGTACATTGACCGTAGGTGTTAACCAAGAAGGCTTTTGCGGATCAATAGGGTCAATTGATTCTTTCCATTCAGGTACTTGTTTGTTTAAAAATTCATTAATGTTCATCGGTTCACCAAAATTCACATAACCATTTCCATAGTTACGTAAGCTCTTGATGGCTTTTAAAACGCCAAACATTGACTCACTTTTTTTCTCACTACCACTTAATTCTTTGTGGTAAGTGCCTACTTCCATAACATGCTCATAACCTAAATAAACAGGTACTAAAGTCAGTGGTCGATCAATCCCGCGTAATAAGCTTTGAATGGTCATAGCTAGCATGCCTGTTTTAGGTGATAAAACACGACCGGTACGGCTTCTACCGCCTTCAGTGTAGTATTTAACACCGTAGCCACGTTCAAATAAAAGACCTAAATATTCACGAAAAATAGTGGAATATAAGCGGTTACCGCCAAAACTACGACGAATAAAGAATGCGCCACCTTTTCTAAAGATGGTGCCGGCAGGCCAGAAATTTAAATTAATGCCAGCAGCAATACGTGGCATTACTAATCCTTCTTGTAAAATCACATAAGAAAGTAATAAATAATCCATGTGACTACGATGACAAGGTACATAAATGATCTCATGACCATCTTGCGCTAATTTACGTAATACTTTGGCGTTACTTACATTAATGGCGCTGTATAAGCGTTTCCATAACCAATGCAAAATTATTTCACCAAAACGTAACCATGAAACACTGTAGTCACCAGCAATTTCATTCATAATGACTAACGCTTTTTTCTTTATTTCAGCTTCAGAAACTTTTTTATTTTTTGCTTCATCGCTAATAATACGTTTGACTGACGGGTTGGCAAATAATGCGGTAAACATTTGCTTACGATGCATTAATCTAGGGCCTTTAGCAGCAATAGTTTGACGATGGAAATGGAAGCGAGCAACGCGTAAAAATTTATGGGCTGCGGCTTCATCACTACCGTGATTGTCAGAGATATTACGAAATGAAAACGCTTCGCTAAACCGCACTAAGGTGTCACGACCTAAAAAGAGAACGATAAATAATTTTCTTAACCAATTTGGAGATTCTTGATCGGCAAGCAGAGTGCCTATATTGAGGTTTTTACGCTCTTTGGTAGGCGTTCTTCCCCAAATTAGATTGGCTGGGATTAGTTTTGCATCGAGATTTTCATCGATAACATGCTGATTTAATAATGCTAAACCTTGTGCCGTTGCTGTTGTTTTACTACTTTTACGCCATGAGCAAAGTGGTGTTGATTTTGCCAAGCACAAAGTACGGTTAAAGCTTGTGCCGTTAATGGTTACTTTACCAAGAGGATCAGGTAGATTTTGTTTTTTACATGCACTTTGCAACGTTAAAAGATCAGATGCAGATTGATGACGGACAATGTAAAAAATTGGCTGACTTGGCTGTTCGGTAATGCTTTGACTGTCAGCGATAATTTTACAGCGAACCAGTAACTTAAGAGGGAATTTTAGTAATAAATAGAAAAAAGAACGTAAGGCCAACATGTTGTATCGCTCGGATTAGTCATTAACAGCTACAAAAATTGAATTTTAACATCATTAGTTAAAATTGTCTTGGTTTGTGGGTAAACTGTTAGCACACTAGTATCATGGGTATAAATACCTTTACTTCAGGAGTTCATATTGAAAAAAATTGCTGTGTTTGTCGATGTACAGAATATTTATTACACCACACGAGATACCTTTGCTAAGCAATTTAACTACCGTTTGTTATGGCAAGAGTTGATAGCGCAAGGCGATATTACTATCGCTAACGCTTATGCAATTCAACGTAGTGATGATCAGCAGCATAAATTTCAAAAAGCACTGAAACATATTGGTTTTGACGTCAAACTAAAGCCTTATATTCAACGGCGTGACGGTTCTGCTAAAGGCGATTGGGATGTAGGTATTACCATTGATATTATGGAAGCTGCTGCTGACGTTGATACGGTAATCTTACTTTCAGGGGATGGTGACTTTGATTTGTTACTGCGAAAGGTACGTGAAAAATATGGGGTTACTACTGAAGTGTATAGCGTTGAGCATTTAACTGCAAAATCTCTAGTGGAGGCTGCGGATATTCACCATAAAATCGAGCAAAGCTTACTCTTGTGAGTTTAACAGCCTCGACACTATATTATGTTAAAGAGTCTGCCTTAGCTTTTAGTTTATGCTTTTTAACAAGATAACCTGTTAATAACAGTGCAATAACAAATAATATAGCGCTAGCAATTAGCTCATTTTGTGCCCCTAAACGTATACCACTGCCGGCAAGTGAAAATATGGTCATTTGTGGGATAAAACCAACAAAAGAGCCGCCTACATAAGCGGGCATTGAGATCTTACTAACTCCGGCAATAATATTGGTTAAAAAGTTACTCCCTAAGGGTAATATGCGAAAAACAATAGCTTTTAAGAAAGTCTGCTCGCCAAGAAATTCTGATAACTTTGCAAGCTTGCTCGGGTATTTACGGGTAATGCTAGCCCTTAAGAAATATCGGGCGACACTAAAAGTGATGAAGCAACCAAGCGTTGCTGCGACTGTGGCAATAATTAAGCCGATAAAAGCACCTAAATTAATACCGGCAACTAAAGCAGCAATTTGTCGGGGGAAACCTACACTAGTGGCTAACGATAAAAAAACAAAGAGTAATACTGCGTTAACAAAGGTGGAACTGCTGTCTTTTTGCCAATTCAATTTTTCAATTAAGTCGATTGTCCAGTCGCTTAAGCTGAAGCTATTGTCTGTTGTGGTTAATATTGCGGCCTGAGAGGGGGATATTATTGGTGCCACTATCAGCCATTGATATAAGGCTATCCCGACAATAATTAGCATGATGAAACTCGCTAGTATTTTTATTGTTGATGTTCGAGCGGAAAATAAGAGAAACTTGGAACGCATAGTTATACCGATTAAATTAATTAATGACGCAGTTCTGCTTATAGCGGGTAAACAAATCAAAGCATAGAAGAATAATGCTCACATTAGCTTTCTTGCTTTGATTTTTTTTTACTTATTAATCAACATAAAAATTTTATTTAAAATGATAAAGCTTAGCTTTTGCTTGCTCAAATTCATCAGCAGTTAAAAAGCCTTGTTGTTGCAGTTTTACTAATTTTTCTAATGCGTTAACTAAGTCGGTTTCTACTTTAGCTAACTCTATAGTTGTCGCAGCATGATTATCAACTAAAGTGATTTCATCATTGTTTTTTGCTGAAATAACGACTTCCGCTACCTTTTTTGATTCGACAATACTTTCTCTTGGAAGAGGCACTGGACGAATTATCGCAGCTTGTTTATGTAAAGGTGTATCATCATGTGTTTTATGTTCAGAATGCACTATATCGGCAGTGGATTTGGATTTTAAAGAACGCTCTCCTGTCTGCTCACTATTAATATTCTTGGCAATGAGCCAACACCAATCAATAGCCTCATCAACTACAGTAAAGTAACCTTTTTTGGTTATTCTATCGCTGCCTTTACGTAAATATAAGCAAATGACGTGCTTCTTTTTTGCTTGAGTATTAATTGCTATGTTAATACGTCGGATTTTGTTATCTGTCATTTTTGCAATTTGTTCAATATGAAATATTTCGCGTAACGCTTGTTCATGGTCCGCATTAAAGCCGTGCCCCATGGTAGTATTGATTGTCGAAACGACCAAATCGCCAAGCAATATTTGGAATTGTTTAACATCAGCTAATGCGACGATCTTTTCTGCTTCCTTCTCATGCCGCTTGAATAGTTTTATCGATAACTTATCTTCACTGAGTGTCAGGTTAGAAAACTCACGACGAACGAAGGCCTTAGCCGACTGCTGTTGTGTCTTCATCTGATATAAAACATAGCCGATAAGTAGAATTAACAGGGTAAAGAAAAAGAATGTTATCCAGCTAAATCCATTCTCTTGGCTTTTATTTACGTCTAAGCTTATGTCTTGTTGAAATAATTGGTATATAGCGCCGGAGTCTTCGTTGAAAAATAGTAATTCTCCGCGATTATCCCGGTAGAGAGTTAAATGACTTGTTTGCAATGCTTGTTGCTTTAATAACCACTCTACTGTTGGGGAAGGAAGTACTTTTCGTTGTTTATTAGATTGGTTATTTTCAAGTCGTGTTTCAGGTGATATTTCATGTGATAGCGAGTTTAGTTGCCATTGTTTTTGGTTTTTGGTTAATAATAATAATTTGTTGCGTAAGCTGGGGGCATTTTGCCCTCGGTATACTAATAAACTATTGGCAGATAGCATTTTTTTGTTTTGATACAAAAACTTTGTAGGCGCTTGCTTACGCCAATCTTCACCGCCATCACTATAAGATAGCCAATGTCTCGTTGTGTTTTTAAAATTATACTGATGTGATATTAGTAGCTGAGAGTCGTATCTATCCGGCCAAATAAATTGATTTATGTTGCCTGCACCAAATAAATACAGCGTTTTATCAAATTTTTCATTAGCGTAGTAAGGATTGTCTAGAGGAACACTATAACTATTGATACCGTTACGTTGCGGTTGAATACGTAAAATAGCACCTGAATACAGTGGTTGTTGCTTTAATTCAGAGCTCTGTGAAAGTGAGATATACAGCTGTGCAAAATCATCATGCCATGATTTGCTATAAGGATTAAAACCTAATTGCTTTATTCCGTTTTCCAAGGTGGGAACAGCTATTCTGAGAACTTCTCGTTGACTAGATTCATCAACTTGCTTGTCTGCATTTAATTGCCACTCGATCACTATGGCATCATAAGAAAGTGGTGTGGTGGTTGAGACTTTTAAACGCTGCCTTTTTCTGTTGCTAGTCACCTTTTCAACATGAGCAGTATAGAAAGTGCCAAAACCTGTTTGATCACGTAGTGAGAAGTTAGGGTGCAAAGTGAAAGCAGTTAGTTGAAGCATGGACTCTTCTGAGGAAAAACGCTGTAAGTCTAATAATAAAGCCGTGTTAGCAGTATCATCTTGTTCCAATTGATAAACTTTTCCTCGTTTATTTGCAAGATAGTAGTACTGACTATTTCCTGGCTGTTCTAGCAGTATCAGCCACTGGTCTTTTTTTGTTTCTAATTGCGGAGCTTGCGCTACTTTTTGTAATAAATATTGCTTCTCCTTATTGGCACGACTGTCTTCACTAACGAAAAACAGACATAAGGAAAAAATAAAAAAGGTTGCGTACTTTGCGTTAAGCATTAATTTGAGTCATCCATAGTTCAGTATTTTACTAACGAGTATTTAAATTCTTATTTATGCACCTTTAAATAAATGCACATTTTTTACTTCAATAAACTGATCTTTATTAACACCGCTGGTGTAACTTAATTTTCCTTCTAACATTAATTCATCACCAATATCGCCGTGTTCTGCTAAATATTGTGCTTGTTTTCCCCAAACATGAATAGTGCGTTCTACTGAAAGTGTTTGCCATATTTGTTTATCGGTATTGTAAATATGCTGATTAATTAAAATGTTGGCTTGGGTTATATGTTTATTCTGTTCAGTTAACATCAGTTTTGGTTGTGAAGTTAATTGGGCGCTACAATGGATTTGATTGATTGCTTGCGTGTAACCTTTATCAAATTTTTGTACAAAATTAGCGTGAACAATACCTAAGTGAATAGTGCTTTTATCTGTTGTTTTAGGCTTAATATTACTTAAATAACCATGCAATAAAATAATGTCACCCTTGTTGGCGTGCAGTAATGCTAGTTCAACCAATTCACCTTCTACTTTTACATGATGATAGCTAGTCCACTCTTTATATTTGTTGGTGCTTTTATCTAACCACTTACTGGACGTAGCTAACACAATTTCAGTGATCGCAGTCGCAGGGTTAGCGCGATAACGAATATCCGGTGTTGCGACTAAATTACCTAATAAGGTTACGGCACAAAGCTGTGGGTTTGGACTTTTTGGGTGTTTATTAACAGCATCCGATAATGACAAAAGCTTTCCTGTGAGATTAAAGTAAACCAATTCCTCAGTCACTTATTATCTATTTGTGTGAATAAAGGGCAAGTAGTTTTATTTTAATATAAATTCAATGACATTGTTAAGGGGCGGCAAGGGAAAAGTGATGAGAAATTTCATTTAAAGTCAATTTAGGCACAATTTACTAGCCATTTGAGTGGTTAGTGAAAGACAAAGCTTTATAATGAAGGCAATATTATAGAAACAAATCAAAAAACTTGTCTTCATTAGGCAAGCATATAGGAAGCTAATGAGCCCGACTATTGCCAGCGAAAACTTAAGCAACATCGCCCTTGGATACGTTGATAGTGTTGATAGCGAATACGCTAAACGCCTAGCCAAAAAATGGCAATTTAACTATTTAGGGGATGTGGCCGCTGCGACTAAACAGCCAAAACTTGAATTTTTGTTGCAACTGCATCATCACGCCTTAGAGCTTTGCAAATTAGATGAGCCTAAACTAGGTGCTATCAAGGTAGACTTTGTCGAAGGTGCGGTTGCTCATCGACGTAAGTTTGGTGGTGGCCGTGGTCAAGACATAGCCAAAGCGGTAGGTTTAAAACATGGTTTTACGCCACACGTATTAGATGCAACCGCAGGGCTTGGTAGAGATGCCTTTGTATTGGCGAGCCTAGGTTGTAAACTTACATTATTGGAACGTATGCCGGTTGTTGCAGCGCTTTTAGACGACGGCATAGAGCGTGCCAGACTCAATCATGAAGTTGCCGATATTGCCAACAACATGCAATTAATTCACGGCTCCTCGTTAGATGAAATAGATTTAGCGACTGAACCTGATGTTGTCTATCTTGACCCTATGTTTCCGCACCGAGAGAAATCTGCTGCGGTAAAAAAAGAGATGCGTATTTTCCAGTCTCTCGTTGGTGAAGACCTTGATGCGGATGGTTTACTTGCCCCCGCGCTCGCGTTAGCTAAATATCGTGTTGTAGTAAAACGTCCTAGTTATGCGCCGCCACTGGCAAATAAAAAACCATCGATGAGCATCAATATGAAAAAAAATCGTTTTGATGTTTATGTTAAACAAGCCATTCCTAAACCAACGACTTAATGTAATCATTTGCAGGTTACATAAATACGTCATATTCATGTAACCTAACTGTCATATAAATGAGTGACCATTGCCTTTATTTCATCATGAAGGCATCCCCGTTATGCGTGTTTCTAGCTTTTCCCGTTTATCTGCTACAGCAATTAGTATTTTTGCTGTGATCTATCTAGTAACCATGTATCACGTCGGTGAATCTTTAAGTAAAAGCCAAGCGCAATATAAGGGTTATCAGGCACTTATTTCATTAACAACCGTTAAGTTTAATCGTACTATTGTTGAATATTTGCAAACGGGTGATGTATCGCTATTAAGTCGCGCTCAGCAACAACTGGCATTAATTGTTGAGCAAGCACAGAGCTTACATATCGATGAGCTTTCTAATCAAATCGATTCACAAGCTAAATCTCTTGCCCATAATATTGAAACTAAATTTCGTGGTATGGGTAAGCTCAGCGGTGATCCATTGGTGCTGTTACGTAATGGTGAACAGGAAATGTTAGCTATCAACAATGATTTAGCTAGTTATGTGCAAAGCACAAAAGAATTGTCGTTGATGGAACAGTTTAACTACCTCATTAAAACACAAGCGATAGGTAAGTTACTGGCTGACTTGGTCAGTGCAAGAGAGGTTATGTTTACTCAGCAACAGTCAAATATGCAATCGATAAATTCTCTTCTAAAAGAGTTACAAAACCTAGGGCGCTTTTTATCAACACAACCCGCTTTAGCTATTTATGCAGAAAGTGATGAAGATGTACTGGATGAAAGTGATGATTTGCTCGGAGACAGTGAAGAAAAGCAAGATTTAAGCCTCGAAGCAATTCATGAATTACAGTCGTTATTCAATCGCTATCAACGAGAAGTAGAAAATACACTAACTCAACAACAGCAACGAAATATGGGCTTAGTACTATTGGCAAAACAAGTAGGGAATATTGAACAATCCATTATGCAAGGGGAAGTGAATATTTCACAGCGACAAAAGAAGATAAATGAGCAGTTAAATATTATTGTCATCGGATTGCTTATCTTTTTAGTGATTTTTCTTTTAGCAAATTACTGGTTACAGCGTAGCGTTATTCTTAAACCTTTACGTAATTTACGTGATAGTTTTGTGCAATTAATGGAACAAGGCAAAGTTGATAATATTACCAATATCGATAAGAGAACTGAGTTTGGTGAAATATCCACTAGTTTCAATCATATGGTTAACAAGTTAGCGCAAGATGATAAAAACAAAGCACAACAATTGGATTTAGTTGCGAAAGCATTAACGACAATGGAAAGCCAAGTGCAAAGTATTTATCAGTCATCACATACCACTAGCGAGCACGTGCAAGGGGCGAGACAAATTATGGGAGCGCTAGGTGCAGCGACTGAAACAGTAAATACTCTCTCAGGACAGGTTGTTAACAATGCTCAAGCAACTAAGAAAGCAATGGAAGTGAGTCAACATCATGTGTCACAAGTCTTAGCGGCAAGTGAATCTACTAACTTGGCCGCGAAGGAGAGTAAAGAAGCAATTACTTCACTATTTCATTCAGTTGAGTCAGTTACTTCTATTGTTGATGTGATAAGCGCTATTGCAGATCAAACTAATTTACTGGCACTTAATGCTGCAATTGAAGCTGCAAGGGCAGGCGAGCATGGCCGAGGTTTTTCTGTGGTTGCCGATGAAGTTCGCCAACTCGCGGGCAAAACGCAAGAATCACTCAAACAAATTTCAGCACGGTTAAATCAACTGCAAGGCGCAAGTAATTCGATTGAAGGAATTATTAACGATATTGAGAAAGCATCACATAATCAGCGCGTTATTGCTGATGAATTGCAAGAGACTTCGTTAGCGGTAACCGGACAAGCGCAGGTTTCTGCGACGGTTGCTCAAGATACCCTTGAGCAAATTACCTTGCAACGCACACACTTTATCGCCTTTGAACAAGCTATGGCTAATGTCGACAAAGAAGTTCGTGATTCACAGCAATTATCGAATGTGATTTCGGTCGACGTCAGTAATCAGGTAAATGATATTGGGCTTACACTTAAAAAAGCGTCTTAATAAGTTCAAGTTTGTTAAGCTAAGTATAATTATTTTTTACCTGCGTAAATTATTAAAAGACTTATGCATATTTATCACAAACTCACAAAGGTGTTTTCATGATCCAACAAAACCAACTAATGCCAGTAGGCGAACTGCAAGAATTAAAGAATGGCGAAATGATCACGCATAATACGGCTGAGCTTTTTGCGGCTAAAAAGGTCGTGTTATTTGCTGTCCCAGGAGCTTTCACACCAACGTGCTCTGCGGCACATCTACCAGGGTATGTCGTATCAGCAGATGAATTAAAAGCTAAAGGTGTCGACGCAATAATTTGTTTATCAGTAAACGATGCTTTTGTCATGAATGCTTGGGGCGAGTCACAAAATGCTGAAAACATCATGATGCTAGCCGATGGTGATGGTAGTTACACCAAAGCATTAGGTTTAAGTATGGATACGGCTACCTTTGGTGGTGTGCGGTCTCAGCGTTACGCCATGATTATTGATAATGGTGAAGTAATCAACTTACAGGTAGAGCAACCTAAATCGTTTGAAGTTAGTAAAGCTGAAGTTATTCTTGAGCAGCTTTAATTTCTAAATAGTAGGGTCTGTTGACCTTTCTAGATTGTTTTTACAGCTGTTTGTCGGGTATTTATACAAGGCAGAGCCTTTGTCATGTGGTTGTTCAGGACAATGTGCTCCTGCATTGTCTAATAGGCTACATCCATGTAGCGTCACATAAAAAGGCGATAACGCCGTAAAAATGACCAACAAACGCTGTCTGAAGGATTCGGCTAAAAGCGTCTTACTCATTGTTGAGTAGTATTTGCTTAGAGTGACTAGGCTACACACTACTCGCCGCGATTAAAACGCTTTACTTTCTTTAAAAAAGGCGAACAAAATTTAACCGCGAAAGATCAACAGACCCTAATCAATTATCTAGAATTGCTACAACTCAAACAGTAATGCACTAAAAAAACACTCGAACTATGGAGTAATACATGAATAATATTCTCGCTAAAACGACACATAAGCAGCCAAAGGTAAAGTTGCGAAATTTTTCAATGATTTGCTCGATTTCTTTAGTACCAACTTTATTCGTTACTTTTTTTAGCCTAAGCAGTTTAGGAGGCAACAACAATGAACAAGCTTTAATGGTCAAAAAACAGCATGATAAAAAAACAAAAGTCCTGATAGTAATATCCAGTGATGAACACGGCTATTGGCTACCTGAAGTATTAGAGCCTTATCAACTTTTACAACAGGCGGGCTTTATTATAGATATTGCGAGTCCCTTAGGCGGGGAAGGAAAATCACGTGGAGAGTTCAGCTTATCATCAACGCAAGAAGAATGGCTTGAGCAATCAAGTTTAGTAAAAAAGCTGCTTAGTTCTCTGACAATTAACCAAGTAAAAGCCAATGACTATCAAGCAATATATTTTGCTGGCGGCTCAGGTCCCATGTTTGACTTTATTAACAATGAAGGTATGCATAAACTCACTGCGGAAATTTATGAAAGTGGCGGTTTTGTTTCTGCTGATTGTCATGGCATTGCCGGCTTACTCAATGTAAAACTTTCAAATGGTACTCGTTTAATTTCAGGAAAAAAATTAACCGCAAAAGCCAATCACGAAGAAGGTCATTGGGCGCGTAACAACTATCCGTTTTTACTGGAAGATAAAATTACCGAGCTTGGCGGACGTTATTCATCAAAGGCAAAAGGAAAGCCACATGTAGTGGTGGATGGTCGGTTGATCACAGGACAAAACCCTGCTTCTGCCATGCCAATGGCAAAGCAGTTAGTGCAGAAATTATTAACGTTAGAAAGCAATCAGTTATGAAATACTCGAAGCTGGTATTGTATTAATCAGCAAAGACTCTAGTTGCCCTACCTAATTTAAGTTGGGCAACCCTATTCGCTAATGAATAATTAACGTTAAAAAACTAGTCTTCTACGCGAACACCCCAAACATCATGCTCATCAGCATGAATAATTTGAACCCAAATCAAGTCACCCGGCTCGGCATCAAAATCGTCAGACAAATATACTTTACCATCAACTTCTGGGGCGTCCATGTATGAACGGCCAACAATACCCAGCCCATTAATTTCATCAACAAGAATTAAGTATTCTTGTCCAATACGGGCTTGTAATTTATCCGCACTGATTTTTGCTTGTACTGCCATAAAACGTTGCAGACGGTCTTCCATTACTTCATCTGAAACATGATCAGGTAACGCATTAGCGGTAGCACCTTCAACAGGTGAATATTTAAAACAGCCAACGCGATCTAACTGTGCTTCTTCTAAAAAGTTTAATAACTCTTCAAATTCTTCTTCTGTCTCACCCGGGAAACCAACAATAAAAGTTGACCTTATCACCAATTCAGGGCAAATTTCTCGCCATTTAGCAATACGCTCTAATACTCGGTCTGAGCTACCAGGACGTTTCATTAATTTTAATATGCGTTTGTTTGCATGCTGAAAAGGAATATCTAAATAAGGTAATATTTTACCTTCCGCCATCAATGGAATGATTTTATCCACATGTGGATACGGATAAACATAATGAAGGCGTATCCAAACGCCCTGCTTCGCTAATTCTTCACATAACTGCTGCATGTGAGTTTTAACCGGCATGCCATCCCAAAAATCAGTTTTATGTTTAACATCAACGCCATAAGCCGAGGTATCTTGTGAGATAACTAACAACTCTTTAACGCCAGCTTTCACTAAACGCTGCGCTTCACCTAATACATCGCCTACTGGACGTGAATCTAAATCACCACGCATTGACGGAATAATACAGAAGGTACAACGGTGATTACAGCCTTCTGATATTTTTAAGTAAGCATAATGTTTAGGGGTAAGTTTAACGCCTTGCTCAGGAACTAGGTCGATAAAAGGATTATGTTTTGGTTTACTTACATGCTCATGAACTTGAGCCAATACTTCATCGTAAGCATGCGGACCAGTAACACCTAATACATTGGGGTGTAACTCAATAATTTCATCTTTCTTAACGCCTAAACAACCCGTTACTAATACCTTACCGTTTGCCGCTAATGCTTCACCGATAGTATCTAACGACTCTTGTACTGCGCTATCAATAAAACCACAAGTATTTACAATCACTAATTCCGCATCATCGTAGCTATTGGTTACGTCATAACCTTCAGTGCGAAGTTGCGTAAGAATACGCTCTGAATCAACCAAGTTTTTCGGGCAGCCGAGACTTACGAAGCCCACCTTTGCAGCGCGTTCTGCCTCTGGATGCGATGTAACAACAGCTTGATGCTGCTCTTCAATCATTTTAGAGGGAATGTCTAACGTGGTTGTTTGGCTTTCTGCAGAGTTACTGCTTTTTTTAGGTGCTTGCGGGTCGAATTGTTCTACGGTCATAAGGCTCTCAACTAACTCTTAGCTTTTATTGGTGATTTACTTCCCTTTAAATAAGCAAAGAGCAGCGTCATAAATGGTGGTTTAACTGCCTTTATTGCAAACTCAGGGTATTTGCTAAGGCAATTGTTCAATGCGCGGGATTATACAGGGAATAAGAGCTTTAGTGAATTAGTTACTTTTTAATGTATGTTTGAACACTGATTTACGTAATAAATTAAGGGTTATTGCCTCTCTCGTCTTTAGACTCGGCAGCATTCCCTACTTCACCAGTAAACTCGGCTTTATTTTCATGAATTTTTTCAGTTAGATAATACAGTCCGTAAAGCGTTATAAACATAATAGAAAATACGTAATAAAGATAGATTATTAAAAAAACGCCTTTGAATATCATCAATAACATACTTGTTGAAAGTGTCAGTAAGAGCTGGATATTTTTTTCGAAAAGTTCTGCCACTCCTCCTATGGCAACTAACATGAGACCTAAAAAAGCTAAGTACCCAAACAGATAAGACAAAAACTGTCTTCTTGTTAATTGCTCTCCATTTAACCTTAAAGCGATACCATCAGTAATAACATCCATATTTTTATTTGGAAATGTAGCTATTGCAGCAACTGATGCTACAAAAAAACCAGTCAAAAATTGAAGATAACCAGAAAGTGACTTTAATAAACCGTCTTCACCTAAGATAACTACAGGCTCAGGCACGAAAATACACATTATCGCAGATAGAACAGCCACAATTAAAGGGAGATAAACATCAACAATAGACTTTTGCTGATGCTTTATCTTTTTATACTTTAATGGCGCGAATAACTTATATAGTATGTCCATCTAATTTATATTTTATCTAATAATGATTTCATTTTTCTCGTAAGCTCAGCATGCATTGAGTTCTCACACTGCCCTATTTCCTTAGTTAATTCGATTAACTCCGATTTAGTAAACAATAAATTAGCCAAATCCCCTTCTTTGGATTTAGCCTCTATAGGAATAGTCCGTTGCTTTTTAATTTGAATCTTTTTCACTTCACCTTTAGAATCTTTTTTCTCTTCTTCTGCAACGACCTCCGTGTACTGCACTCTGACTTGGTCAAATGACTTTTTAGCTGCATAACGCCTTGCAGACTTAATTAAATCTAAAGCTTTATTACCAGATGGGGAGCCAACAACTTTTAACTTTACTGTTTGCTCTGTCATAAGCAACTCTTTGTCATCGTCAATATACTCACCTTCATTGTGAGTTAATAAAGTGATTCCTTGTAACGCACTATGCGTTAATGACTCCTTCAAAGTAGAGCTAGCATGTCCCGCGAAACTGGCTTTAGGTCTGCAAATATTGCCTCTACTATCAGAACCTATTTTTTTATATGTTGTTTGGCAACTCGCTCTAAACAGAAAATTCAAGAACTGTTCAATCATTGACTTAGGGATACCGACAACTTCCTCAATCAAGGATAAGTGCCAACCTTTTTTACCCTTTAAGCAACTTCTTTGAAACAATATATGACACGCAGCGCCCATTCCTTCATCTGCTTTTTTACTTTCAACTCTAACATCACCGGTCTTAGTGTTAGAAAATGCAGGGTCTGAAGCCTTTATATCAGACAAATGAAGTAATAAAGCAAAATTATCTGTGTTAATTTTCAAATCTTTAATACGAATAGTCACTTCTTGGTTTCTATATTTATGTACTGCTTTATCATTTTTCCAAAGAGATTCAACTCGAACAATAACCTCCTCAAAATCAAATCTAGGTGCATCTTTAGGGTATGACTCTAGAGAAAAGTCATAATAGTATGCCCATCTGCGGTTTGTTGCTTGCATAGATATCCTTATAATTGCCAATTAGTTACATATTAATCTTTGGGCAATACTTTTAATTTTAACCGCGACACAACTGTACGTTAATACAGTGTATCATGTTATTATAATTAGTACATTTGTTGCCAAGCCGCCCTTACGCCGTATCTATAGCTATAAGCACTATCAAATAAGTACGGTTCCCTGCTCGCAATCACTACAATTGAGAGTATATTTTTCTTTCTTTTTAGATATTTTAGTATTTTTGCTGCTACAACTAACACAGGGCATTTTCATTGCTGTATTTGTTTCACACTTATTACATTTAATAAAATAACCATATCGACCATGTTGCGCAGAATAATCAGATTTTTCACCGCAATATTTACATTGCAAGATTGAGTCAGCACTAGCTTCTACTTTAACTAGCGTAAACGCTACCTCTTGCTTCACTTCCTTTACAGCGACTTTATTATCGTTAAGTTGAGCCATAAGAAATGATGTTATAGACTTTAATTCTTTATCACTAAAGTCAGGACGAGAATCGATAGTTATCACTTTTAATACTTTATTTTTCAACTTCATCAATTGATTGATTTTATCTACTAAAAATTCAGTCTTAACAAGCTGTTTAGATACACTTTTTGGCATAGAT
>CAJXRC010000096.1 GCA_913058405.1 uncultured Colwellia sp.
GAGAATAGTTATTCTATTGTCGAAATCAATAACGTAGCATAAAGCGTTTCTAAACCAGCCCTATGGGGGCCCCTGAGCATAAATCGCTCAGCGGTCCTGAAACACACAGCTTCAAGTGGCTTGGGTATATCTATTGCTAGCTTGCTTGTTGAATTAAGTTATAAAGTGCCTGATTATCTTTGCATTTTCGAACTTGCTTGATCATCTTTTTGTCGCTAAATAATTTAGCAATACTTTGCAACGTATCTAAATGTTCTTTACAGCTATTCTCGGGCACGAATAAGGCAACAAATATATCTACTTCTCTGTTATCTATGGCATCAAAATCAATAGCTTTTTCGGTTGTGATTAACACCGCAACCGCTTTACTTGTATTGGGCAGTCGACCGTGAGGGATAGCAATACCATTACCTATGCCAGTGCTACCCATCTTTTCTCTATTGAGTAAACTCTCTAATAGTTCATCTTGTTCTATATCAGTTATTTGAATCGCAGCGAGTTGGCAAATTCTTTCAAGGATGCGCTTTTTACTGGTAACTGCTACATCACAACTAGTACAGCTTGTTGTTAATATTTCGGATAATTGCATAATCGTGTAAGTGGTTGGTAGGCGCCACTTAGGCTAAGTCATTCAGCTTAGGACGCCTGGTCTAAAATGCTTTAATTACTTTAAAGCTGTCTATCAAATTAACTCAACTTAATGCTGAGATACCTTGGCTTTATACTTAAGGATCTGTCTATCGAGTTTATCAACTAAGGTATCAATAGAGGCATACATATCGGCGTTTACTGCAGAAGCAAATACTTCGCTGCCATTCATATGAACATTAGCTTCAGCTTTTTGGTTCAGTTTCTCTACGGTAAGTACTACATGAACATTATTAATATGATCAAAATGTCGCTCTAATTTTGAAAACTTTGTATCGACATATTCACGTAATGAACTGGTAACTTCAACATGGTGTCCTGAAAGATTAATTTGCATAAGCATGATCCTTTTATTGTAGTTTTCTAAAGTAAACTCTTACGTTGATTTGACGGTGGTATCGCTAATGATTCTCGGTATTTAGCAATTGTACGTCGTGCCACTTTTATTCCCTGCTCAGCCAATAAATCAGCCATTTTACTGTCACTTAATGGTTTAGCTGGTGTTTCCGCTAAGATGAGTTTTTTGATTAAAGATCTAATGGCTGTAGATGAACACTCGCCACCATTTTCTGTACTGACATGACTTGAGAAGAAATACTTCAATTCGAAGATACCTCTTGGAGTATGCATATACTTTTGGGTGGTAACACGCGATATAGTCGACTCATGCATATCAACCGCTTCAGCTATATCATTGAGTACCATAGGACGCATGGCTTCAGCACCATGCTCTAAGAATCCTTGCTGACGTTGTACAATACAGTTAGATACTTTTAGTAAAGTATCATTACGAGACTCTAAGCTTTTTATAAACCACTTCGCTTCTTGTAAGTTAGATCTAATGAATTGTCCGTCATTCGTTGATGATTTCGTGGTTTTAGACATCGCCGCATACTGCTGATTGATAGATAACTTTGGTGCGGTATCAGAATTTAATTCAACTACCCAGCGGCCATTTTTTTTCTCAACAGTAACATCAGGAATAACATACTGATCATCGCCTTTGATGACTGTATCACCTGGACGAGGGTTTAAGCTCTGAATTAAACGCATTACCTCACGAAGTTGATCTTCTTTCAATTTGGTTTTACGCATTAATTGGCGATAATCACGATTACCTAGCAAATCAATATGATCTTTGATTATTAATTTACTTTCTTTTAAATAAGGGGTGTCAGCACTAAATTGATTTAGTTGGATCAGTAAACAATCAGGAATTGAACGTGCAGCAACGCCAATTGGGTCGAACATATTAATACGTTTTAATACCGCTTCGACCTCATCAAGTTCTAGCCCTTCAGTACCAACACTTTCTAAGATATCTTCAGGTGATACCGTTAAATAACCGGCATCGTCAACCGCTTCAATAATAGCAATTGCGATGGTTTTATCGGTATCGGAGAAAGGGGTTAATTCCATTTGCCATAATAAATGATCTTGAATGGAGTCGGTTGTTTCACCTTGATAAGTATAATCATCAGCAGGGCTACTTACTGCACCGGTGTTAGATACACCAGCACTGTAACTTTCTTCCCACGTAGTATCGATATTTAGCTCTTCTGGGATATCACTTTTTTCCATCGCTTCAGTTGTACTGATTTCATCAATACTTGCCTGCTGCTCCTCACTACCGTCATTTGTTGGTTGATCAGATTTTTCTTCATTATTACTGGATGAATAGGCTTCTTCGAGGTTATTTTGTTCACTCGCGCTGTCACTTTGGGCTTTTTCATCAAGCTCAAGTAATGGGTTGCTCTCTAAAACTTCTTGAATTTCTTGTTGTAACTCCAGCGTAGATAATTGCAATAGCTTAATCGCTTGTTGCAACTGTGGGGTCATAGTTAAGTGTTGTCCAATACGGAGCTGTAGTGTAGGGCGCATCTAGGTTATGTGATTTCCTATTTATTATTCTGGCAATTACATTTTTATCGTGTGTAACTACTTTTCAATTAAGTATTCCGGCTAGATTTACTAACCTATCGCTTTACTATAGCGTGAATTGTTCGCCAAGGTATACATCTCTGACTTTTTGATTAGCCAGAATTTGATCTGCATTACCTTGTGCAATAATTTCACCGTGGCTAACGATATAAGCATGCTCACAAACGTCTAGAGTTTCTCTGACGTTATGGTCTGTGATTAATATACCTATGCCGCGTTGTTTTAAGTGTAAGATGATTTTTTTAATGTCGCCAACCGAAATAGGGTCGACTCCCGCAAAAGGTTCATCCAATAGAATAAATTGCGGATCTGCAGCGAGTGCTCGAGCAATTTCAACTCTTCGCCTTTCACCGCCAGATAAACTCATACCCGTATTGTCTTTGATATGACAAATATGGAATTCTTCTAATAAATGTTCGAGTTTTTCAGCACGCTGAGCTTCAGTTAGTTCTTTGCGTGTTTGTAATATCGCCATGATATTGTCAGTAACAGTGAGCTTTCTGAAAATTGATGCTTCTTGAGGTAAATAGCCAATACCACTGCGTGCTCTCTCATGCATGGGAGCTAAGGTTAAGTCTTGACCGTTAAGTTTGATACTGCCATTGTCGTTGGGAACTAAGCCAACGATCATATAAAATGATGTGGTTTTTCCTGCGCCATTAGGTCCTAACAACCCCACTATTTGTCCTGCATCAACTTGCAAACTGACATTTTTAACAACTTGTCTACTCTTATAAGATTTAGATAAACCATCGGCGATCAGTGTGTTGACAGGCGCTGTGCTCTTTGTATTAGTTGTCACTGCTGTCGCCTTCTTTTTTTACTGCTTTCTCAGTTGGCTTTTCTTCTTTAGTTTTTTCGTAAGTATCTTTTTGTTTCTTAAGTATCGTTGGTTGTAAGATGGTAGTAACGGATTGATTATTAGCACTCTGTGCTTCTAATTTCTCGCTTAAGGTATTGTAAGTTATTTCATTACCACTGACTTCGCTACCCGCTTGCTTGACTAGCGCATTACCTGAAATAGTGATTGTATTCGAGTTAGGGTTATAGGTTATTTCATCTGCTTGTAAAGTGATAAAACTACCATCTTCTAACTGTTGTTCAAATACCGCAGGCTTGCCTTTCGCTAAATAAGTATCATTTTTTTCACCACTCTTTTTATCAACGCTACTAAATACTTTAACGACATCTGCGGTGATAGAAATAGAACCTTGGCGAATACTAACATTGTCTAAATAGCTTGCTATTTTATTTTTAAGATCAGCAGCTTGTCGCTGAGATTTAATAGTGATCTCTTGTTCTAAATCTGTTTTATCAGCATAAGCAGGGCTGCAAAGAATTAGACTACAAGTTAATGCTATCACTTTGAATGTATTACTTTTGAAGGTGATACGGCTTATATTAGCTTTCATCATTTTTTTTATAAATAGTACGTTCATGCTGGGTAAGGGTCATTTGTTTAGTGTTTAAATCTATAATTAATCCTGAGCCGTACATGGTGAAATCTTTTCCGACCACAACAACTGATTGCTCTGAACTAATAATATTGGTTTTTAAATCTAATGCTATTGTTTTACAGTGAATCTCTTTTATTAAGCTATCAATTTCTGTGGCTTTAATATGTACTTGATTCTTTAGCTCTACACGGTTGTCTTTATAAAGTGTCGCTTCTTGCGCACTGACCTTCCATGGCTGACCTTCTTTTTCGGGGTATAACGTGTAATTTGGCAATTCAAAATAACTGACTTCTAAATCAGAATAGTGTTCCATTCTTTCCGCTTTAATCGTATGGGAAAGTTGCCCTAAGTCACTAAAAATTTTACTTTGTAGCTGCTCAGCAATAAAATCAGGACGTTGTTCATCAACTATTAAAGTATCTTCTTCGATTGATGCGCTACGCCATTCAATAATGCCATAAATTAGCGCACTAAGCAGTAAGACAAATAGCGCTAGGCTATTTAATCGATTCATATACTTGCGCCTGATGCATTGTTTAAGTTATTTTGGCACTGCATAATCAAATCACACGTCTCTCTTACTGCGCCAAAGCCACCAGGGGTAAAAGTAGTATAATCCGCACCGCGCAGCACTAAAGGATGCCCATCATAGACACTAATGCCTAAGCCAACGGCTTTAATACAAGGTAAATCAGGTACGTCATCACCAATGTAGGCTACCTCATCAATAGTAATGTCTAATTGTTGTATTAAATCAATTAATGCCGGTAACTTATCTTCTTGGCCTTGAATAATATGTGCAACGTTTAATGCTTTCATACGATTTGCTACAATAGTTGAATTTCTTCCTGTAATAATTGCAACAGCCACGCCACTAGCACCTAAAGCTTTTATGCCAAAGCCATCTTTAGTATGAAAAGCTTTTAACTCTTCGCCATCATTTCCTAAATATATTCTGCCATCGGAAAAGACACCATCAACATCACATACTAGTAATTTTATCTGTTTTGCTTTAGTTAAAATATTATTTTCTACATTACCATAAAGAGTATTCATCAAAGCACTCCAGAACTTAGGAAGTCATGCATATTCATTGCACCGACGGGCTTATTATTAATATCAACAATAATTAAACCGTTTATTTTTTTATCTTCCATTATTTTTAACGCCTGTGCGGCCAGCATATCACTCTGCGCTACACTAGGATTATGAGTCATTACCGTGTTGATACTCTCACTGTGGATATCGATCCTATTGTCTAATACCCTACGCAGATCTCCATCAGTAAATAAACCGACTAGTTGTTGTTGCTCATTAACTATAGCAGTCATGCCCAAACCTTTTAAGGACATCTCAACTAAGGCGTCTTTGATAAGAGCATGCTCCGAAATCATAGGAACACGATCGCCTTGGTGCATAATATCGCTTAGGCGAAGTAATAAACGTTTGCCTAAACTGCCACCAGGGTGAGATAAAGCGAAATCTTCTGCGGTAAAATCACGCGCATTGAGCAAGGCAACAGCTAAAGCATCACCCATGACTAAGGTTGCCGTGGTACTTGATGTTGGTGCTAAACCAAGAGGACAAGCTTCAGCAGAGACTTTAATGCAAATATGGGTATCGGCTAGTTTAGCTAAGGTAGATTCAGTATTGCCAGTCATTGAAATTAATTTAGCACCGATGCGCTTTATTACAGGGATAATAGCAAGTACTTCACTCGTTTCACCCGAGTTTGAAATGGTTAAAACTACATCATTGCTGGTGACCATGCCGAGATCACCATGACTGGCTTCTCCAGGATGAACAAAAAAAGACGGAGTGCCAGTACTAGCGAGCGTGGCAGCAATTTTGCCACCAATATGACCAGACTTGCCCATGCCAATAACAATCACACGCCCTTTGCAATGAAACATGAGTTGGCAAGCCAGCTCAAAGTTATCATCAACAAACTCTATTAGTTCAGCAATTGCTTGCTGTTCAATCTTAATAACGTTTTTTGCTAATTGTTTGAAGTTTTTCATAATGGTTAATTAATATTCAGCTCTTATGATGACAATTGACTAAAGAGTAATACTTGATAAGCAATGAAGCTTAACAGTAATAACATGCCTTTGGCACGTGTGATTCTAAATGCACCTAAGCGGCGACTAAAGCATAAAACAAATAATAATAACGTCACGCCTAACATATAAGGCGCATCTCTACTCGCGGCTAAAGCATCGATATTACCAGGTGCTATTAGGCCTGCTAGCGGTAGAACGGCTAAAATATTAAAAATGTTAGAGCCTATAATATTCCCTAAGGCTAAATCGTCTTCTTTTTTTATAATACTCATAATGCTTGCAGCGAGCTCAGGTAAGCTGGTACCGATTGCAATAATAGTTAAGCCTATCACCAAATCACTAATGCCATAAGCTTTAGCAATATATACCGAAGAATCAACCAAAAAGCTCGCGCTTAATGGTAATAAAATGATACCAACACCAAGCCATATCAATGATAGCTTCATACTCACTGCAGGAGCAACATCCTGTTCAGCTTCAATTATTAAAGGATCATCGCTAGGTCTACCTTTTGTTTTCTTCAATGTAATGACGAGGAGAGTAATAATGTAAATGGCAAAGCCAGATATTAAGATAGTGCCTTCAATAAAGCTAAAGTGATTATCAATAAGTAACCAATAGCCTAACGCGGTAACGGCCAGAATAAGGGGGATTTCACGTCTTATTGTTTGTGATGAAACGGTTAGTGGTTGTAGTAACGCGGTAATACCCAGTACTAGGGCGATATTGGTAATATTAGAGCCAATAGCATTACCTATAGCGGTATCAGGGTTACCTTGCATTGATGCTGTTGCAGCGACCATCATTTCTGGTGCTGAAGAACCCATAGCAACGATAGTTAGACCAATTATCATTGGTGAAATGCCTAAGTTTCTTGCTAACGATGATGCGCCAAAAACGAATTTATCGGCACTCCAAACTAAAGCAACAAGTGCAATGAGTAATATAAAAATTTGTTCTAGCATTAATGACTCCAAGGTTAAGAGTAAATTGTCGCTGGTTGTTGAGCAAAAAAGAAGTAAATAATGTCAACAGCACGAAAATAATATTCTTTTGTCTTACTTTTAAGCAAAAATGATCACTTTCTTACAATTTAACCTTCGAATTTTACATTTATTGCGCTGTTATTGGTTTATTTCTAATGAAGAATTGTTAACGCTCAGGTAAAATCACATTTATCAAAAGAATTCCTATTGTAGATTTAGACAATAAAAAACAGTGACGTTGAATAATGACAAATCCTGCACCTGAAGCAAATTTGGTTGAAATTGAAAACCTGACCTTTAAACGAGGTGAACGTGTAATTTATGACGCTATCAGTTTGTCCATTCCTAAAGGAAAAGTTACCGCCATTATGGGGCCAAGTGGTATTGGTAAAACGACCTTGCTTCGATTGATTGGCGGCCAAATAAAACCTGAAAGTGGCAATATACTCTTTGCAGGTAAAAATATCCCTTTGTTATCACGATCTGACTTATATGAAGTCCGTAAAGATATGAGTATGCTCTTCCAAAGTGGCGCATTATTCACTGAAATGAGTGTTTACGATAATATCGCCTTCCCTATAAGAGAACACACTCAATTAAGTGAAGAAATCATTGAAAAAATTGTTTTGATGAAACTTGAAGCCGTTGGGTTACGAGGTGCAAGGCACTTACAACCGAGTGAACTTTCTGGTGGAATGGCCCGCAGGGTTGCACTAGCAAGAGCAATTGCATTAGATCCTGAACTTATTTTGTACGATGAACCTTTTGCTGGCCAAGATCCTATCTCTATGGGAGTCATTGTTCGGTTGATACGTTCATTAAGTGATGCACTAGGGTTAACCTCTATAGTGGTTTCACATGATGTCCCTGAAGTGATGAGCATCGCAGATTATATTTATATTGTGGCTGAAAAGAAAATTATTGGTCACGGTACACCTGAACAAATACGCCAAGATAGTTCTCCTCTGGTTCAGCAGTTTATTCAAGGTGAAGCTGATGGCGCTGTGCCTTTTCATTATGAAGCACCAGCTTATAGTGATGAACTCATTAAAATATCGTCAAAAAGAGTTAACTAAATGAATCAGTTTCAAGGCGGAAAATAGTGCAGCAGATACAGTTTTTAGGTAGACAAACGCTCAATATGATAAGTGGTTTAGGCCGCGCAGTAATTTTGTTGTTCTCTGCGTTAATGCATATTCCTAACATTCGTAAAGGTACGCCTTTGTTGATGCAACAACTGTACAGCGTTGGGGTATTATCATTATTAATCATAGTAGTGTCAGGCACGTTTATTGGCATGGTTTTGGCCTTGCAAGGCTATACTATTCTTGTAGGTTACGGCGCCGAAGCTAGTTTAGGCCCTATGGTTGCCTTGTCATTATTACGAGAGCTTGGCCCTGTGGTTGCTGCTTTGCTATTTGCTGGTCGAGCAGGCTCAGCACTTACTGCCGAGATAGGCTTAATGAAAGCGACTGAGCAGCTATCAAGCTTGGAAATGATGGCAATTGACCCTCTAAGAAGAGTTATCGCACCGCGTTTTTGGGCTGGGTTTATTAGTTTACCCTTGTTAGCGGCTATTTTTTCAATGGTAGGTATACTTGGCGCTCATGTAGTTGGTGTGGATTGGTTAGGTGTTGATGGCGGAACTTTTTGGTCTGTAATGCAAGATCAGGTCGACTTCCAAAAAGATATCCTCAACGGTATTATTAAAAGTGTTGTTTTTGCTTTTGTTGTCATGTGGATAGCTGTATACAAAGGCTATGATTGTGAGCCGACCTCTGAAGGTATCAGTCGAGCGACTACCTCAACTGTGGTGCAATCATCATTACTGGTGTTATTTTTGGATTTCATTTTAACGGCATTAATGTTCGTCAAGTAATTAAGGCCCATAAAGTAATTACTGAACATTGTTATCTCGTTAGAATTTTATTAGTGAATTTTTTATTACAAGGCGTTGGTGAAAGACATGGTGTCTAAGAAAGTAGAATTATTGGTAGGTTTTTTTGTTGCATTAGGTCTAGCTGCCTTATTAATGTTATCACTTAAGGTCGCAGATTCAGGTATTGGCGGTGGCGGTGAAAGTTATCAGCTTTTTGCTAAGTTTGATAATATTGGCGGCCTAAAAGTTCGTTCGCCTATCAAAGTTGGTGGCGTTGTTGTCGGACGAGTCAGTAGTATTTCATTAGATGAAGAAGACTATACTCCAGTGGTTACTCTTGAAATTTATACGCAGTATAATAAATTTTCTGAAGCTACTTCTGTTGCAATATTAACGGCTGGTTTGCTAGGCGAGCAGTATTTAGGTGTACAGCCTGGTTTTGTAGATGAATCCGTTGATACTTTACAACCAGGTGATTTTATTGAAGATACTAAACCCGCTTTAGTATTAGAAGAGTTGATAGGACAGTTTTTATTTAGCCAAGGAAGTGGTGAGGAGTAAATAGGTGAGCATAAGTAAGTTTCGTACACATAATGTTATTTTGAGTTTAGCCATAAGCCTGACGCTTAGCCTGAGCATTAGTAAGAGTGCTCTTGCTAAAGATGGAATAGAAACAACTCAGCTACCTTCTCAGGAAAGTGAGTTATCTAACGAACCAACACAACAGGTTGTTGATCAAACTAACCCATACTTAATGGTTCAAGGTGCAGCTGAGCAGACTTTTAAACGTTTTGCACGCGAGCAGAAAGCTATTCAAGAGAACCCCAATATATTGAAAAACATCGTTCGAGAAGAACTGATGCCTTATGTCAATTATAAATACTCGGCCTTTAAAGTCATTGGTAAGCATTTAAGAAAAACGACAGACGCCGAACGTCGCGCTTTTGTACCTGTATTTCGTGAGTATCTAGTGAGCTCTTATGCTCAGGTATTTACTTTATATGATAATCAGGCAGTGGAATTTTCTCCAGAAAGATCCTTTGCGGGTAAAAAAATAGTGGCTGTGAATACACGTATTATTATGGTGGGCAGAGATAATATTGATGTTGCATTCAAAGTTAGGTTAAATAAAAAGACTAAGCAGTGGCAAGCATTTGATATGGTTGCAGAAGGAATAAGTTTACTTGACTCAAAGCAAGCAGAACTAGGTAGTATCATCAGACAAAAAGGCTTGCCTTACGTTACTGAATTATTAAAAAGCAAAAGTACTCGAGATATTGTTTTTAAAAATCGTTCGGTAAAGGATGAAAATAAAACTGTTAAACAAGAGCAACAAGGATAAATAGTGAGTAAAGCGAATATAGTGCTTAATCATGGGACTCTTGCTGTCTCTGGTCAATTAACTCGACATAGTGTTGCGCATATCAAAAATAGTGAATATGTAAATTGGTTTGCCCATGGTGCTATTAACGTTGATTTGAATAAAGTTAGTAAAGCAGATACCGCAGGACTTGCTTGGTTATTTTACCTTTTAGAACAAGCCGCACATCACTCTTGTCAGCTAACTTTTAGCAATATACCTGATAAATTAACTAAACTTATCACCTTAAGTGGCGTTGATGGTTTATTACCTATACCATGTGATTAATATCATACATACCCAAACCATTTTAAGATGAAAGTCTCAGCTGGAATTAGAAGCGCCTTGATCATGAATCGCTCAAGCGTCTTGAAACACGCATCTTCAAGTGGCTTGGGTATCAATAACAAATGAAGGAGACTCCCTTGGAAGTTGGCGAGATTGAAGAATTAGTAAAAAAATTAATAAATGATGCCCTTGAGCTTGATGAAATTTTTGTGGTTTTTGACGGATCTCAATGCCGAATCAACGCAGTAAGTGACATGTTTGATGACTTAAGTCGTGTAAAACGCCAGCAAGCGGTTTTAAAACCACTAGCTGACATTATAAAAGATGGCACAATCCACGCAGTGACAGTGAAAACATTCAATAAAGCGCAGTGGCAGCGTGATAAATTATTTAATAGTTAGCATTAATTAGAAATAGTGTTACTAAATTGTACTTTTAATGCCTAGTTTTTTAATGCTGGGCATTTTTGTGTATACTGGCTCGATATTTTTTAATCATTTTAAGTAAGTAGTAGTTATTTTGGACGCATTTAAAGTTATTGGTGGAAAACCACTTCGCGGCGATGTCGTGATTTCTGGAGCAAAAAACGCTGCTCTTCCTATTTTGATGTCGGCGCTGTTATCTAAAACGCCTATTGTTTTTAGTAACGTACCGCAACTAAATGATATTCTGACAACAGTTAAGTTATTAGGACAGTTAGGCGCTAAAACAAAGTGGCTTAATGAAGATAAACTTATGATTGATGCTAGCAGCATTGATGTTTGTCGTGCCCCTTATGATTTAGTGAAAACAATGCGTGCGTCGATATTAGTGTTGGGCCCTTTGTTAGCTCGTATGGGACATGCTGAAGTATCTTTACCTGGTGGTTGTGCAATTGGCGCAAGACCTGTAAATCTGCACATTCAAGGTTTAAAACTTATGGGTGCAGATATTACAGTTGAAGACGGATATATTGTCGCTACAAAGGAAGGCAGGTTATCGGGTGCGACTATTTTCATGGACACGGTTAGTGTTACCGGTACTGAAAACTTAATGATGGCTGCAGCGTTAGCAGATGGTATTACTGTTATTGAAAATGCTGCACGTGAGCCTGAGATTGTTGATTTAGCTAATTGTTTAATTAGTATGGGTGCTAAAATTACAGGTGCCGGTACCGATACCTTAACCATCGAAGGTGTTAGTGAGCTTTGTGGTAAAGAATACTCAGTTATGCCTGACCGTATTGAAACGGGCACTTTCTTAGTGGCTGCTGCGGTAACCCAAGGCCATATCAAATGTTTAAATACTGATCCATCTTCGTTAGAAGCGGTAATCAGTAAACTTCAAGAAGCGGGTGCTACCATCATTACAGGTGATGATTGGATTGAACTTGAAATGTCTGCACCAGCAAAAGCAGTCAATGTTAGAACGGCTCCACATCCTGCGTTTCCTACTGATATGCAAGCACAGTTCATGACTATGAATGTATTAGCAGAAGGTACAGCTACGGTTATCGAAACTATTTTTGAAAATCGCTTTATGCATGTTCCAGAGTTACAACGTATGGGAGCAGATATTGCTTTAGAAGGCAATACAGCGATAGTTAAAGGCGTAACTAGCTTAAATGGCGCTCAAGTAATGGCTACTGATTTACGTGCTTCAGCAAGTCTTGTTATCGCTGGTTTAGTGGCAAAATCACCAACTCAAGTAGATAGAATCTATCATATTGACCGTGGTTACTTGTGCATAGAAGGTAAGTTGCAAGGTTTAGGTGCAGATATTACTAGAATCAAAGTTGATTAATTGTTTGCGATGATTTTAATTCATTGTCATATTAGTGACAGTGGTGAAAAAGCTAGTTCTTTATAGGAACTGGCTTTTTTTGTATTCAGAGCTTGGGGAATGTATAGATATATCCCAAGCCAGTTAGGATAGATGTTTTATAACCACTAAGAAAAGTTATCGTTTTTATTGTAATTGTAACTTTGAATAACTATGGGGGAGTTATCTCATAGTCGACTTAGAGGTAGTGTGGTGTGCTTTAATGGAGAAGGAAATCGGAACTGATGCTTCTTAGTGTCTGTTTATATAGGTTTAAAGTGAGGAACTAAAGGTGAGAATAACAGCAAGGGGATTTTTAAACGGACAATAAAAAAGGACATCCAATTAAGGTATGTCCTTTTTTTAACATCTTTAGGTTTGTTATCGAATAACTAACCTAAATATTGCAAATTAAAGTGCAACGATGTTTTCAGCTTGAGGTCCTTTCTGACCGTCAGTAACTGTAAATTCAACTTTCTGACCTTCAGCAAGAGTTTTAAAACCTTCACCAACGATAGCGTTGAAATGAGCAAAAACGTCTGGACCATTTTCTTGCTCGATAAAACCAAAACCTTTAGCTTCGTTAAACCATTTTACTGTACCAGTAGTAGTAGACATATGTGTATCCTATTTATATTTAAGAGTAATTGTACTAACAATCTTTGCCATAAGCTAAGTTGTTAGGGGTTTGCTAAAAAGAGTTGCTATTACTTATAAATCAGGACGTGTTACAGATATCTTATCTAAGGTAAGCATGAGATAACATCGAAATGGTGTACAAAAAAATAAAACTAACTTCAAGCTGGGAGCATTATATAGCTAGAATAATTCTTGTCAACTATAACAGTAATCTAAACGGCAAGTTAAAGGTAAATATGACTTACCGTTTAGGTTAATTTTTATAGTTTAAACATTTGCACTGATTGTTGTAATTCTTCAGCTAAACGAGCAACTTCACTGCTTGATGTTGCTGTTTGTTGTGAGCCAGCGGTAGTTTGTTCGGCAATAGTAACAATAGATTCGAGGTTCTCACTGATTTCATGAGCAACAACGCTTTGCTCTCCTGCTGCGGTTGCAATTTGTGAACTACGATCGAAAGCTTCGTGTACCGCATGAGTAATAATTTCAAGTGCTTGATCTGCTTCTTCACTTTGGTTTACACAATCACTCGCTTTAGATTTACCTGCATCCATAACCGTTACCGCTTTACCGGCACCCATTTGTAATGCTTCTATCATAGTTTGAATTTCAGATGTTGATTCTTGTGTTCTACTTGCTAGAGTACGAACTTCATCGGCAACGACGGCAAACCCACGCCCTTGTTCCCCAGCTCGTGCAGCTTCAATAGCAGCATTTAAAGCTAATAAATTAGTTTGCTCCGCAATACCTCGAATTACATCTAATATGCCACCAATTGAGGCACTATCCTGTTGCAATTGGTTAATAACTTGAGAGGCTGATTCAACTTCATTAGCAAGCATTTCGATTGTTTGACGATTTCGTGCAGAAATACCTTTAACACGTTCAGCTTCTTCATCAGCATGTTTAATTTCGCCTAAGGCATCGTTGGCACTCGCCAGTACACTTTGTGAAGTACTACTCATTTCAGTTGTTGCTGAAGCCGCCTGTTCTACTTGATTACGTTGTTCTTCGATCGCGGTAGTACTTTGTGCTGTAACGGCTGAAGTTTGCTCAGCAGCAGCAGCTAATTGTGCTGAACGATTAACAATACTTTCAATTAGGTTACGTAAACTATCAATGAGTAAATTGCAGTTTTTTGATAATTGAGCGAATTCATCTTTACCACTTTCATCTAGTTTCAATGAAAGATCACCAGAAGCCACAATACTGAGCATTTCATTAACTCGCGCTAGTGGACGTGTAATACCGATAAGGGTAATACGAGCAATTATTAGCGCAACAGCAATAGATATCAGCATTATGATAGTGGTATGAGTCGTACCATTACTTACTGAGTCTTCAATTCGTTGACTAGAGTTGATAGTCGTCTGGTTAGCCAGTTCAATTTGCTTATCTAATATTTTGTTAACTTGTTTAGCAACCTTTTCTTCTTCTAAAAGATTAAGTGAAGCTTGTCGATTAGACATTAACTCTTTGCTTTTGTGCGCTATGATGCCATTTTCTTGCGACAGTAGGCTTTCTATTTCATTGAAAGCTAAGGTCACTTGCTCAGAGATGTTTTTGATATTATTGCTATCTAATTCAAAGATAATATTATCTACAGAATGTCTTGCATCACTCACACTACGTGTAAGTTCGCTACCGATAAATTCTGCGGTATTATCATTTAAAACATCACGATATTCTAAGGCAGAAGAGACAATCGAGTTCAATTGGTTTTCGAAGTAGTCACTTAAGTTGATTGCACGTTGGAGTTCGGTATCTGCAAGTTCATGGTCGGCCAGATCAAGCAATAACATAATAGTGTTATCAGCTTTTTCTTCTAAAATATCAATCTTCTCAGTCAATAACTGCTTTTGTTCTATACTCACTTTGTGATGGTTAAATAACTCAACACTAGCATTATGAAAGTTTGAATATAGCTGATCTACTTGAGTTAAGTTAGTCAGCAAATCTTGTTCCGACGCAACAATTTGCTTTAATTCTGATAATTGTTGTGTGAACACTGCTTCTAATTTTTTATAATTTTTAAGATCACCTGATAAAAGAGTTAAATCTGTTTGATAATAACCTTTTAACGTTAAATTACTCATTTGACTGATCTCAAGAGCAAGTTTATTACTCGCTTTGAGTGTTGGAATAGCTAAAGTGTTCTGCTGCTGAGTCGACTCGCTGATGGTACTTAAATTCGATAAGGATATGGTGCTAATGACTATCAGTAAAGTTGAGATGATGGCAAAACCACCAATAATTTTTACAGCTACAGTTAAATTCATTGAATCCACCCAATTGAAAGGCTACTTGCCTAGTTAATACGTTAGTTAGTTTTGATACTTCAAGCTATGTTTGTATCGGCCAGTATTAGAAAATACTTAGCAGCCAATAATTTTTTATTATACCTAATGAAAAATAGTTATTATTGATCACTCAGTTCAGAGCTTTGTATAAAGTATTTTTTATCATGCCAGCGAAGCATGGTCAATTGATTACCCCAAACACAGCCAGTATCTAAGGGATATATATTTGAATGTGAACTTTTACCCATGAGCGAAGCCCAATGACCAAAAACCCAGCGGGTATTATTGATAGTTTGAGACAACTCAAACCAAGGAACAATATTAGGCACTTTAATATCATTCGGGGCGTCTTTTTGTTCAAACTCTAGTGTCCCATCCATAAAGCAAAATCGCATACGAGTTAGCGCATTAATGCTATAACGAAACTTTTCTACGTCAGTTATCGCTTGATGCCAATCGTTTGGTTCTTCACCATACATAAGTGCTAACCAAGTATTACGATCAGGGCTTGCTAACTTAGTGTGAATAAAGTTTGCTTGCTCTAACGCATCACTGAGCTGCCACTGAGGCGAGATACCCTGTCTCTTATACACATCTCCGAGCCCACGAGACCGTACTAGATCTCGT
>CAJXRC010000097.1 GCA_913058405.1 uncultured Colwellia sp.
CACTATCCTCTTCGTCGGCAGCGTCAGATGTGTATAAGAGACAGCTAAATTACCGAAGAAAAACACACCTGCGTAATATGCTAAGAACACTACAGTAATAGCAATGGCAACATATTGCGCCATAGTGACTGGGTCAAAACTAAGCTGACCGCTGATCATCAAAAACGTTAATACGGCGAGGCCTATCATGGCTGCAGCGATGATTTGCCAAGAGCGTTTTGTAGCCTTCGCAGACATAACGACCATAGGCTGCGCCCCAGCGCCATCAAGTTTGTAAATGGTCATGCGATACTGAATTAAGCCAATACCCATACCAATTGCAGCTGCACCAAACGCCCAGTGCCAACCCATTTCAACTTGTAAATAACCGCAAACAATATAACCAATGATGGAACCAAGGTTGATCCCTAAATAATACAGTGTGTAACCACTGTCACGGCGATCATCGTCATCAGCATAAAGCTGGCCGACCATAGCGCCAATATTTGGCTTCAAAAGGCCCGTACCTAACACAACAAGTACCAAACCAACGAAAAAAGTAGAATTGTTAGGAATAGCCAACACAATGTGGCCACACATGATGATTACACCGCCGTACCAAACCGCACGTTGCCCGCCAATTAGACGGTCAGCTATCCAGCCGCCGGGTAACCCCATAAAATAAACGGCGCCGGTGTACAAACCGTATATCGCGGTAGCAGATGCCACCGTAATGACCAAGCCACCTTCTTGGATGCTTGCGGTCATAAAAAGGACTAACAAGGCACGCATGCCGTAATAACTCATGCGCTCCCACATTTCGGTAAAAAATAGGGTAGAAAGGCCCCCTGGTTGGCCTAAGAAATCTTTTATTTTGGTTGTCATATTACCTGCCGTAAACCTAGTTAGCGTCTTTCCGGTAGAAAAGGAACAGGAATGAAAGATGCTGAACCGTCTGGTTTTTGATTATTGTTTTTGCCGACTACTCTAGCGGTAGTTAACGATTTTCAGCCACGTTTATACTAGAGCTAAGGGATGAAGACAAGAAAGGCTGTACAATGTGGCTGTATTTATTCCTTCACTATTAGCGCTTATATATGTTTGTGGCGCGTTTTTTCAGCAGTCTGCGAACCACTTCGGCCGAGCAAATGTGTGTGCGTATAGAGTTTTAGTATTGAAAGTACGGAGCGAGTTGTAAAGGGATGTATGCACTGCCTAGGAGGGAGTGCCATCAAAGAACCTGACTCTTAATCAGGGCTTATTGACTTAATCCATTAGGTTGCAGGGTTATTTCGCGGTCAAATTGTAACTGTGCCCTCTAAAATTTAAACACGAAAGATATACAACCCTCCGTTCATTGTGACTAAAACCATAGTCTAAATTAACCATTTCACTCAATAAGCAAATCATATATCATGCTGCCCCATTTATTTGGCACAATAGTACAGATTTCAACCTTCTGAGGCCCACAGGGATAGCAGTATGTTAAGAACGTTTAATTTTCAGATAATCGCATTGCTTGCGTTTATGTTTGTCGCGCCAGTGAACGCCGTTACGCCGTCTGCGCAACAAATTGAGCAATTTAAAAGCATGCCAAAAGCACAGCAAGAAGCGCTTGCTCGGCAAATGGGTATTGATTTATCTGACTTAAACCTTTCAGGGGGAAGTAATAGTAGCGTAGAAGTACAGCCTGAAAGCCAAGTTAACCGCTACGTTGACGACAACGAAATTGCTGCGCGTCTCGCTGAGCAAAGTGCCAATAAAGACAAAACCGAAGAATTAAAGCCATTCGGCTACGATTTGTTTGATTCATCAACGGCGACTGCCTCTTTTGCACCTCCAACTAACTTGCCAGTACCAGCAGATTATATATTGGGCCCCGGTGACACCATTCGCGTGCAACTATTTGGCAAAGTGAGTGAACAACATTCATTGCAAGTAAACAATGAAGGCGTTATCGAAGTGCCAGACTTAGGCCCGATGAATGCAGCAGGGCTAAGCTACAACGAATTTAAACAGCAATTAACCCAGCGTTACAGTGAACAGGTTATTGGTGTTACGCCAAACATCAGTATGGGCGAGCTTCGTACTATCCAAGTTTATATGGTGGGTGAGGCGTATCAACCAGGCGCATATACAGTTAGTGCGTTATCAACCATTACTAATGCATTGTTTTCAAGTGGCGGCATTAACGATGTGGGCTCGTTACGTCACATTGAGCTGAAGCGCGCCGGCAAAACAGTCACCGAATTCGATTTGTACGACTTGTTGGTATTTGGGGACACAAGCAAAGACATGCGCTTGCAACAGGGCGATGTGATCTTTATTCCTATTGTGAAAAAGTTGGTAAGCGTTGACGGTGAAGTGCGACGCCCCGCTATTTACGAAGCCAAAAACAACGACACCATGGCTAGCATGTTAAACATTGCTGGTGGTTTATTACCGACAGCAGCGGCTAAAAGCTTACAAGTGGCACGTAGTACAGCCAGTGACGGTTTTGAAGTGAAAACGGTCAATATGCAAGACAGAGCAGGGCGCTCGCTAAAACTATCAGCAGGTGACTTTATTAATGTACCCGCTGCGGGTAACGAGTTTAATAATGCGGTTGTGGTAATGGGGGCTTATGCAACCCCAGGCTTGACCCAGTGGCGCCCAGGATTAATGTTATCTGATCTGGTTAATCGTAATAGCTTGATGGGCACAACAGACGTTGACTATGCCTTGATCATGCGCGGGGCTAAATTTGCACGTCAGAGTGACATTATTCAATTTGAGCCAGCTAAAGTACTTTCTGGTGAAACTGACGTTGAATTGAAAGCATTCGATAAAGTCGTATTTTTTAACCGTTTTACTCCCGTAGACCCTGAAGAGAGCGACAAACAGAGTGAAAAGAAGGGGAATGACTCTAAGCGTGCGACGAACCAACAAAAGCAAGGTACGCAGTACGTAAACAATATACCTATGCAAAGTGGGGCTAACGGCCAAGCAACAAGCAATACGCAAAACCCGCAATTTGAAAATACGTTACGCGACCAAAGTGCTGCAAGTAATTCACGAAATAACAAAGGCACCATGGATGACGAAAACAATGAAGATAACAAAGCTAACTTTTTACAAGAATTAGATTTAGCCAGCTTCACAGAAAAGTATTTGATTTTAGAGAAAACGAAGTATCTGTCTCGTGAAGAACTGTTAGCGCCTATTATTGAGCGTTTACAAAACGAGAGTACACAGAGCTCGCCAATGAAATTGGTTGAAATTACTGGGCAAGTGAAATTTCCCGGTGTTTACCCAGTACAGAAGAACGCGACTGTGCGCGACCTAATTTTAGCCGGCGGTGGCTTGTTAGAATCGGCTTATTTACAAAAAGCTGAAATATCGCGTACTAGCTTAGACAGCAGCAATGCGCTGCGCATAGAGCACATACAGATTGATTTAATAGATTCAATGCTCGGTAACAGTAACATCGCCTTGCAAAGTAAAGACACGCTCAATGTGTTACGCACCCCTGATTGGCACGAAAACAAAAAAGTTGAGTTGGTTGGCGAGGTTGTATTCCCTGGGGTTTATCAAATCAAAAAAGGTGAAACGCTTGCCCAGTTAATTGAGCGTGCAGGTGGCTTAACTGAAGAAGCAACCGTCAAGGCAGTAGTGTTTACTCGTGAAGAGTTAAAACAGCGTGAGCGTGAAAATCTTGACAAGTCAGTAGAGAACTTGCGTCAGCAAATTGCTTCAACAAATTTATCTGGTAGTCAAAATGTTAAAACTATTGATTATCAAGAAGCCAAATTAATTTTAGATGAACTACTGCAGGTCGAGCCCGTGGGCCGCTTAGTGATTGATATGCCGCAAATCATAGCAGGTAACCCCACAGCTGATTTATCACTTAAAGACGGCGACAAACTGTTTGTGCCTAATATTTCTTCTTCGGTTTCTGTAGTCGGTGAAGTGTTTGTACCGTCAACCCATATGTTTAAATACGGCAAAACACTCGAGCAATATGTAGCTAACTCTGGTGGTGAAACCGACCGCGCAGACATGGGCGATGTTTACATCGTTAAGGCTGATGGTTCAGTGACCATTCCTGAAACATCATTCTGGTTTAGTTCAAGTGAGACAGTGTTAGAGCCAGGCGACACAATAGTGGTACCTCGTGATGTCACCAACTACGAGCGTTTAGGATTGTGGCAAACCATTACCCAAATAGCCTATCAGTCAGCGATTGCGTTGATAGCAATTGGCAATCTTTAACTTGTTAAATGAGAAATTTGAGTAATAGAAATGACTGATACGAAAAGTAACACGCCAGAAAAAGACAAGGTTCAATACGTAGCGATATCACCTGACATGTTTCAGGCGCAAAACAATGATGACGAAATAGATTTACGAGAGCTATGGAATGTAATTTGGCGCGGTAAGTGGCTAATTATTGCGATTACCACAATATTTGCAGTGGCATCCGTTTTTTATGCTTTAAGCCTTCCTAATATATATAAGTCAGAAGCTCTACTTGCCCCTGCGGATTCCGATCAGCAAGGTGGCCTTTCGGGGCTTTCTGGTCAACTAGGGGGCTTAGCATCTCTTGCTGGCGTAAATCTAGGTGGTGGTAAAACCGACAAAACTGCACTTGCTATCGAGATACTTAAATCCCGTGAGTTTTTTGCAAAATTTGCCGAAAAGCACAATATTCTTCCTGACCTTATGGCAGCGGATGGTTGGAATTTAGCTACAAATTCTGTTGTTTACGATAAAGATATTTATTCATCTGAAACAGGTGAGTGGGTTAGAGAAGTTAAGGCACCAAAGAGATCTAAGCCATCCATGCAGGAATCTCAGGTGAAGTTTAACGAGACATTTTTAGTTGAAAAAAACGTTGACACAGGGATGATAAATATAAGCATCGAGCACTACTCGCCATTTGTTGCAAAACTGTGGGTTGAATGGTTAGTGGAAGATATTAACTTAGAAATGAAAATTCGTGACAAAGAAGAAGCTGAAAGAAGTATAAATTATTTACAAACCCAAATAGCTAAGACAAATAATGTTGAGCAGAAGTCTTTACTATATCAATTGATCGAGGAGCAAGCGAAAACATTGATGTTTGCTGAGGTCAGAAATGAATATGTATTTAAAACAATTGATCCCGCTTTGGTATCAGAGATCAAATCTAAACCTAATCGAGCATTAATTGTATTTTCAATAGTTTTTCTGGGGGGATTACTAGGAACGATTTATATTTTAGTAAGCAACCAACTTTCACCACTGAAAGATCGCAAAGATAAAATTTAGAGTTTTGGAGTTAATCGATGTCAAATATACTGCCTCTCATTGGAAGAGATTTAGAGCTATTTTCTGACGATATCATCATGTCGCAACTGGAATTGGCCGAAATAGTAAGTTCTTCTTCATTTTTGGTTTTAGGTGGAGCTGGCTCGATAGGTCAAGCTGTCGTAAAAGAGATATTTAAGAGACACCCTAAAAAGCTACATGTTGTTGATATCAGTGAGAATAATATGGTTGAACTGGTACGTGATGTTAGGAGCTCATTTGGATATATTGAGGGTGATTTTCAAACCTTTGCCTTAGATATTGGCTCGCTTGAATATGACGCATTCATTGAAGCTGATGGAAATTACGACTATGTACTTAATTTATCTGCTTTGAAACATGTTCGTAGTGAGAAAGATCCGTTTACTCTTATGCGCATGATAGATGTTAATATCTTCAATACGGATAAAACGATTCAGCAATCTATTGATAAAGGTACTAAAAAGTATTTTTGTGTGTCTACAGACAAAGCTGCAAATCCGGTAAATATGATGGGGGCATCTAAGCGCATAATGGAAATGTTTTTGATGCGCAAAAGCCAGGAAATAGATATTTCGACAGCTCGATTTGCCAACGTCGCGTTCTCAGATGGTTCTTTACTACATGGATTTAACCAACGAATTCAAAAACGCCAACCAATTGTTGCCCCTAGCGATATAAAACGTTATTTCGTTACTCCTCAAGAGTCAGGCGAATTGTGTCTGATGTCATGTATATTCGGTCAGAATCGTGATATTTTTTTCCCAAAGTTGAGCGAGTCACTACATTTGATTTCGTTTGCGGACATAGCTGTTAAATTCCTAGCCGGTTTGGGATATAAGGCCTACCTATGTAACTCAGAAGAAGAGGCTAGAAAACTCGTTCTAACGCTACCAGCAGAAGGCAAGTGGCCATGCTTATTTACCACAAGCGACACTACAGGCGAGAAAGATTTTGAAGAATTTTTCACCGACAGTGAGATTCTGGATATGGAGCGTTTTGTGAATTTAGGCATTATTAAGAATAATGAAAGTTTCAACGAAGAGTTGTTACAACTATTTGAATCAACGATATCTTCCATGAAGGATAAGAAAAACTGGACTAAAGAGGAGATCGTTAATCTATTTTTTAAAATGCTTCCCGATTTTGGCCACAAAGAAACGGGTAAATACCTCGACGGAAAAATGTAACGATGAATACTAAGTTAATTGATTTTATCAAACAGTTATATGGAACCAACGAGTTTATTCCTCTTCATGCTCCACGGTTTTCTGGAAACGAAAAGAAATACGTTGCTGAAACTGTAGATAGTACCTTTGTTTCGAGTGTTGGTGCATTCGTAACACGCTTTGAAAACGATATTGCGGCTTTTACAGGCGCAACTAAGGCGGTAGCAACGGTTAACGGTACTGCAGCATTGCATACAGCACTTTATATGAGTGGTGTTAAACGGGGCGATTTGGTTATAACACAATCACTTACGTTCGTTGCTACTTGCAATGCACTTTATCATATGGGAGCTGAGCCTGTCTTCGTTGATGTTTCTAAAACGAGCTTAGGGCTGTGTCCTATCGCTTTAGAAGAGTTTCTTGAACGTAACGCTAGTTTCAACTGCGATGGCGTTTGCGTATGCACAAATACAAAACAAGTTATTCGCGCTGTAATGCCAATGCATACATTTGGACATCCTGTTGAGTTGGATGAGATCTTACGTGTCTGTAAAAAATGGAACTTAGTGTTAATTGAAGATGCTGCTGAAAGTTTAGGTTCATACTACAAAGGCATTCATACAGGCACAATCGGTAACTTTGGGGCTCTAAGCTTTAACGGTAACAAAGTAATTACCACTGGTGGGGGCGGTATGGTTCTCTGTAAATCAGCTAATTCCGGAGAGCGAACTAAACATATTACAACGACCGCAAAAGTACCTCATCCATATGAATTTTTCCATGACGAGCCCGGTTTCAACTATAGAATGCCAAATCTAAATGCGGCTCTTGGTTGTGCGCAAGTGGAATCGTTAGAAAACTTTCTTGCCTCAAAACGTGATATAGCAATGCAATATAAGGCCTTTTTTAATGGCACTGAATTCCAGTTTGTAGATGAGCCGCCATATGGCCGTTCGAATTTTTGGTTGAATGCAGTTATTTGTCCAAATATTGATTCCCGTGAGGAGTTAATTAAGACTACCAATGAGTCAGGAGTAATGACAAGACCTATATGGCAGCTTATGCACACGCTACCAATGTACAGTGATTCTAAGAGAGGTGATTTGACCTATTCAGAATTTATTAGCCAGCGCTTGGTAAATATACCGAGTTCGCCGGTTGGGAAATGATATGAGAAAAATTGGAGTGTTTACCGGAACTCGTGCTGAGTTCGGGCTACTGTATTGGTTGTTAAAAGACATCGAAAAAGATCCAGAGTTGGATTTGAAGCTTTTTGTCTCAGGTATGCACTTATCACCTGAATTCGGTTTAACTTACAAGTCAATTGAATCCGAAGGCTTTAAGATTGATGAAAAAATTGAAACGCTTTTATCATCTAACTCTAAAATAGGTGTGGCTAAAAGTATTGGACTAGGTGTACTTGGGTATACAGACGCATTAAGCCGACAAAAACCCGATGCCTTGGTTATTCTAGGTGACCGTTTCGAAGCTTTAGCTATTGCTCAAACTGCCATGATTTTGGGGATCCCTATCGTCCATTTACATGGTGGCGAGATTACCGAAGGCGCATATGACGATGCCATTCGGCATGCTATTACTAAATTGAGCTATTTGCATATGACATCAACTGATGAGCATAAGCGACGCGTTATTCAACTTGGGGAAGCTCCTGAAAGGGTTTTCAATGTTGGTGCGATAGGTCTCGACCATCTTAATCGAGGAAGTTTTATGTCAGTGGATGAACTGTCCGATTCACTTGGCTTTGTAATAAAAAGACCTTACATGCTGGTCACATATCATCCTGTTACACTAGCTGATGAAGATCCAGAAACTTCTTTCAAGGAACTACTTGATAGTCTAAGTGAATTTCCTGAATATCAAGTTATTCTGACGTATCCGAATGCTGATAACGGTGGAAGAAGCATAATCCCGTTACTTGAAAATTACGCCAATACAAATTCTGAAAGAGTAATAGCAATTCCGTCATTAGGACAAAAGAGATACCTTAGCGCAGTTAAGCACTCAGCCGCTGTAATTGGAAACTCTTCAAGCGGCATTATCGAAGTACCTTCTTTCGATGTCGCTACTATCAACATAGGAATGCGCCAGAAGGGTAGATTAGCAGCGAAAAGCGTTATCCATTGCAAACCTTATAAAAAAGACATTGTTAACGCTATCCACACTGGGATCACTCAAGCATATAAAACCAATGATGAAGAAATCCGCAATCCTTATGGGCAGGGGGATACATCAAGTCAAATAATTACTTTGATAAAAAAAATGACAGCCAAGCCATATAAATCATTTTATGACTTAAATGTGGAGATATAGTATGACGTTAATTATTGCAGAAGCTGGTGTAAACCATAATGGGAATGAGCATCTTGCATATAAGCTAATTGATGCAGCATATAAAGCTGGCGCGGATATTGTTAAATTTCAAACATTTAAAGCCGCTAAGTTAGTGACGGCACACGCTGAACAAGCTGACTATCAAACGAAAAATACACAAAAGAAAGAAACACAACTGAGTATGCTTACTCGACTGGAATTAAGTTACGAATTTCATAAAGAGCTTTTAGAGTACTGTGGCAAATTAGGTATTGAATTCTTATCAACTGCGTTTGATTCTGAAAGCTTAAAATTTCTTGTAAGTGATTTAAAGCTAAAGCGGTTAAAAATCCCTTCTGGTGATTTGACTAATGCCCCTTTAGTACTTGAACATGCTAGAACAGGCTGCGATCTAATAGTTTCTACTGGGATGGCTTCACTTGCTGAGATTGAATTAGCCTTGGGAGTGATTGCCTTTGGTTATATCGATCAGGTGACAGAGAAGCCCAGTATTCAAGCGTTTGAAAACGCGTACTATTCTGAAGCTGGCCAAAGATTGCTTAAAGAGAAAGTAACGATTCTTCACTGCACAACAGAATATCCTGCTCCTTTGCCAGATATTAATCTAAGTGCAATGGACACGATAGCGAATGCTTTTAAATTATCTGTCGGCTATTCAGATCACAGTGCCGGCATCCTCGTGCCAGTTGCGGCTGTTGCACGGGGGGCAAAAGTAATTGAAAAGCATTTTACGATAGATAAAAACTTAGAAGGACCTGACCACAAAGCTTCGCTAGACCCCATCGAGCTAGAAGCTATGGTTCAAGGTATTCGAAATATTGAGCTTGTGCTTGGTGACGGTTTAAAAGGCCCGAGACCATCAGAGGTAGGTAATAAGTTGGTAGCAAGGAAAAGTCTTGTTGCTGAGAAAGTTATAACGAAAGGAGCAACTTTTAGTAAAAATAACTTATCTATCAAACGACCTGGTTCAGGAATGAATCCTATTCACTATTGGCAGTTACTTGGCAAAGAAGCCAAAAAAAATTATCAAATTGGTGAATTAATTGATGAATAATAGAGCTTTAGTATCTAGTAAAGCCACGAATATTATAATGGGCATTATTCAGGAAATATTTTTTGTCATGCCAGTATTTTTAGAAAGGTAATAAATATGAGTCATGATTGGAAGAATATACTGGTTTCACCTTTAACTAGCATACAAGAAGTTTTAAGAACTATTGACAAAGAAGCATTGCAGCTTGCGCTTGTTGTTGATGCCAGTAATCGGCTACTGGGCACAGTTACCGACGGTGATATTCGCAGAGCGTTGATTAACAATGTAACGCTCTTTCAATCCGTGTCCGAAGTTATGAATGCAACCCCTACAACTGTGGAAGTCGATACGCCTAGGTCTAAAGTTTTGGAGTTAATGAATACTAAACAACTTCATTCTATTCCGGTTGTAGATAAAGATGTTGTGGTAGGGCTGGAAACCTATAAAAGTATTACTCAAAGAAACAAATACAATAACCCTGTATTTTTAATGGCCGGTGGATTTGGGACAAGATTAAAGCCCTTAACAGATAACTGCCCAAAACCTTTATTAAAGGTCGGTGATAAACCTATATTGGAAACAGTACTTCTACGTTTTATAAAAGCGGGCTTCCATCAATTTTATATTTCAACTCACTACCTTCCTGAAATGATAGAAGAGTATTTTGGTAGTGGTGAAAAATGGGGCGTGTCAATTAGGTACGTTCATGAAAAGAGCCCGCTAGGTACTGGTGGAGCGTTAGGTCTTCTACCTAAGGATATCCCTGAGTTGCCAGTTATCATGATGAACGGTGACGTGTTAACTAAAGTGAATTTCGAATCTTTACTCGCTTTTCATAATAAAAATCGTGCTAATGCAACGATGTGTGTTCGCGAATATGAATATCAGGTGCCGTTTGGTGTGATTGAAAGTGAGGGAAGTGTAATAAAAAGCATGATTGAGAAGCCAATACAACGGTTCCACGTTAATGCTGGCATATACGTTGTTGGTCGAAAAATAATTGAACAAGTAAACCCCAACGAAGTTATAGATATGCCAACACTTTTAGAACGATTCTTAGGCAACGATGTTCTTATGTACCCATTTCATGATTACTGGTTAGATATAGGTCGGATGGATGATTTTAAACGTGCTCAGAACGATATTAAAAGCATAGGAATAGATCAATAATGAAAAAGGTCGCAGTAATCGGCTTAGGTAATATTTCTAAACGTCATCGAAAAAATATCAAGCATATATATCCTGATGCTAAAGTGTATGCAGTTTCATCGAGTGGTCGTATACCTAAAGAACCGGTAAGTGATAGTGACGAAGTTATTGAATCAGTAGAAGGACTATTAGCCGTCAACATTGATTACGCTATTATAGCATCACCTGCTACATTTCATTGTGAGCACGCCATTCGATTAATTCAAGCTAATATCCCAGTCTTAATAGAAAAACCAATAACAGCTTCTAGTAATGATCTAGAAAAATTAAGTAGGTCTATTCTCAAATTTAACGGCGTAGTGGCTGTAGCTTATTGTTTAAGGTATTTACCATCTACTCTTTTAATGAAAGATTTGTTGGAAAATAATGCCGTTGGGGATATTTATAATGTTTTTATTGATACTGGTGAATATTTACCAAGCTGGCGACCTAAAATTAATTACACGGACTCTGTATCAGCGAGCAAAAAATTGGGCGGAGGAGTTCTTTTAGAGTTAAGTCACGACATCGATTATTTGAAATGGTTGTTAGGCTCTCTAAATGTGGAATTTTCGACTTTAAGGAAATCAAAAGAATTAGGCCTAGAAGTCGAGGACTTGGCTGACGTGATGCTTAGTACTTCTTCGGGAGCTATTTGTAATTTACATTTAGATTTTTTACAAAAAAGTGCAAAAAGATCGTGCAGTATTCTTGGCTCAGAGGGAAGGCTAGACTGGGATCTAATTTCGAATAGTATTAGGTTTTCGAACCTTACAGAGGAAAAAATACTGTATTCAGCCCCTGAATTCGATAAAAATTTGATGTATCTAGATATGATTCTTGATTTTGAAAATATGCTAGAGTCAAAAGAAAATAAATGTATTAGCTTTGAAGAAGCAGCTGAAACTGTAAAGTTGGTTGATGCGATTAAATTAATCGCTAATAGGAAAAAGTAATGAAAGTATTTGCATTTATATTTGCTAGGGGAGGCTCGAAGGGGTTACCTAGGAAAAATATTAAATTACTAGCAGGGAAGCCACTAATTCAGTATTCAATTGAGACAGCTCAAAAGACTAATATCATTAATGAAATATTTGTCTCAACTGATGATGATGAAATTGCAAAAATAGCTAGTTCATTAGGGGCAATAGTAATTCGCCGTCCTACAGAGTTATCTCAGGATACAAGTCCTGAATGGCTAGCTTGGCGGCATGCTGCCGAATGGGCAACTCAACATTATGGCCAATTTGATTTGTTTATCAGTCTACCTGCAACAAGTCCATTGCGCTCAGTTTTTGATGTTGAAGCATCGGTAGATTTGTTGACGATTGCGAGGGCAGATATTTGTATATCGATAACGGCTGCTAATCGGAATCCATATTTCAATATGGTTACAAAAAATTCGCAGGAACATGTCCGTCTAATGATGAATGTAGATGAAAAGGTAGTCCGTCGACAAGACGCGCCTGCAGCGTACGATATAACGACGGTGGTATATACGACTACGCCAGGATTCATTTTGAACAAGAATTCTATTTTTGAAGGTGATGTATGCGCCGTCGAGGTACCCAAAGAAAGGGCTGTTGATATTGATGATATTTATGATTTTAAGCTAGCTGAGTCCATTATTTTGGAAGAGGGTAATTTATAAATGTTGGATAATAAAAAGGTTATTGTATTTGGAGCCGCTGGGCTTTTGGGTTTTCAGCTCTGTCAGGATATTTTAAAGCAAGGTGCCTACTTAATAGCTGTTGATTTAGATGTAGAAGTATTGAGAGATAAATTTAGTAGCATTGCTTATGAAAATTGTTTTGAACTACATGGCTGTAACGTGAATATAGACAATGACGTTCAGTCTATATATAAAAGTTACAATAATATTGATGGTGTAGTAAATTGTGTTTATCCTCGTAATAGCAGCTACGGGAAACACTTTTACGATGTAACTATCGAGAATTTTAATGATAATGTTTCATTAAACGTAGGTAGCTCTTTTTTATTAATGCAAACTACAGCTAAGTATTTCAGAAAATATAAAAATCCCGTGTCATTTGTCAATATTTCTTCTATATACGGAGTTATTTCACCTGATTTCGATATTTATAAAGGTACAAATATGACAATGCCTGTGGAGTATTCTGCGATAAAATCAGCTGTTCTACACATGGCAAAGTATATTGTCAGTTATGTAAAAAATAGTGATTTTAGGATAAATAGCGTAAGCCCTGGTGGTCTTTTGGATGGCCAAGCAAGCCAATTCACTGAAGCGTACAAAGCTAAAACCATGGGCGCAGGTATGTTAAATGTTGCCGATATAACCGGGGCAGTATTGTTTCTTCTATCTGAGCACTCTAAGTATATTACTGGACAGAATATAATAGTTGATGATGGATTCTGTCTTTAGAATTTTATCGAATTTGTTTGGTGGTGGAAGTTTGTGCAATTAATTTATGTTGAATCGCCTCTTCAGTTAGTAAATGCTATTCATATAATTTCACATTATAATGAGGGAGCTACTCTTTACTACAGGGACAACGGGACTTTAGAACAGCAAAAGCAGTTTCAGTATATTTTTCAGTATAATAAAAGATTACTAATAGAGACAACAATAAAAAAAATAAAGATTCATAGAGATGTTAGCTTTTTTAGAAACGTAAAATTTGTTTTTTACATGTTTTGTATGCTGTTGAATAGTTTGAAGTGCAAGCGTATTGTAGTTGGCGATCTTAGGACTCCGTTCTATAAACTAGTTAAATTTAAACTGAAAATATTTAAAGATAAAAAGATAATCGTAGTAGATGATGGATTGTATTTATATCCTTTTTTAAAGCAAAGCAAAAGTAATTACGATAATGTAGTTTTTGCGACAAATTTGCCGATTGACTATATTGGGAATTTTGAAATATTAGATATTTTTGAGTATAAGGGGCGAAATAAAAAAGAACTCGTAAATGGTGTTTTCGTATTTATTGGCTCTAAGCTAGTTGAGTTTGAATTATGTAAACTAGAAGATTATATTGAACTTCTTATTGAGGTAAGAAAAATATGTCAGGAAAAAGGGGCTACCAAAGTTTATTATGTCCCTCATCGCGAAGAGAATGTAAGTAATTTGCGGATGTATGAATCTCTAGGGTTTGTTTTAAGGCAGGTAAAAGAGCCCTTAGAACTTCATGAGAATGTTAATGGTAAGTTGGGCTGCAGTTATTTTTCTTTTTATTCTACAGCATTATTTAATTTGGCCTCTTTAGATATACAAAATTGTGCAACATACTATTCGATAAGACCTAATAAAAGATTTTGGCTGAAGAATAGACAAAATATTAGTGATGTTTACGAGATGTTTGAAAGAGTGAGCTCTATTCAGACTATTGAAGTTGAAAAGTGTATTAATAAGATAGGGTTATAGATGTTAAAGTTACTTTATGTTCTCCTTTCTGAATGTGCAGAGTCTACTTTAAGGAATTTTAGAAAGTTAGCCGCTAAATCAACACCGGTTGATCCTAAGATTATGAATGATTTGAAAGTGGATGGTGTTTCCGTTCAGGAAGATTTTTTGACATCGCAGCAATGTGACGAATACATTGCAAAAATAGAAAAGATCATAGCTTCTGGAAGTTCTAATATTTGGAAGGACTCAGCGGGAGCGGATAACAGAATATATTTTGCAGAGACTTTGGACGATAAATTTGCAGAGTTTTTTGAAACACCAAAAATAAGGCAGATTCTTAGTCGCTATACAGGAACCGAAAAACCAAAAGGAATGCTTCTCGCTTCCAGAATAACTGCTAAGGAAGGGAATCTTGGATCCGGAGGTGGTTGGCACCGAGATTCGCCAATTTCACATCAATTTAAGGCTGTCTGCTATTTGTCAGATGTCACTGCGAATAACGGGCCATTCCAATTTATAAAATCGTCGCACACTAAGTTTGCTGTGTTAAAAGCTTATTTTAATAAGCTTTTAAAAGTAGGCTCAAATCGTTTTACAGATTTAGAAATCGAAAAATATTGTAGCGAAGAGGAAAAGGAAGTTGTCAGTTTTACCGCGAAAAAAGGCTCGATTATTTTTGCTGATACCAAAGGAATTCATAGAGGTAAACCACTTACTGAGGGGAAACGTTATGTTTTGTTCTGTTATTTTTGGCATAATGAAATACCGGACCATTTTAATTCGCTTAAACAAGAAGAAGCCTAAGAATAAATGATGTATAGTAGTCTTAAAACTCATACAAAAATTCTGTTTCAAGCTACAACCAATAAACTAAAACGTTTATCATTAATGGTAACTACTAGGTGATAATGTTAAGGTTATAGTATATGATTTTTATGAGTGCTACACGGAAAGCCCTCCTAATGTAGCGGTTGATTTAAATTGGTTCTTGTTGAAGATATCTCAGTTTTTTATAGCACGTTTGAGCCCCCTGTCTTATCTATCACTGGTACATTTTTATAAAATAAAATGAAGATAACACGATTACTTTACTTATCCATTTCTTATGGGAATATTGCTCTTCAATTATTGCTGTTACCAATTTTTGCTAACTACCTCGGTATAGTCGCGTATGGAGAGTTTTCTTTTGGTATAAGTATCGTAAGCTGGATTGCTTTTTTTTCAACGTTAGGTACACAAACTAGATTAAGGCGTATTTTAACAGGAAAGAATATTTCGGCTTTAGATGAAATTTCAATAAAAGAAACATCTAATTGTGGGATTCTTGTAGGGATTCTATTTATATTTACTTCTTTTCTTTTTTTACTTTTTAATTCGTTTATACCGAGATTAAATTTCCTGTCTCTTATACACATCTCCGAGCCCACGAGACCGTACTAGATC
>CAJXRC010000098.1 GCA_913058405.1 uncultured Colwellia sp.
CGAGATCTAGTACGGTCTCGTGGGCTCGGAGATGTGTATAAGAGACAGGAGGATACTCACTGCGTAAATAGATATAACCCTGGTCTGCTCCTACGCTAAGGCCTGCGATGATCATGCCTTCAACGAGTACTAGAGGATCGCCTTCCATTAACATACGATCGGCAAAAGTACCTGAATCACCTTCATCGGCATTACAGACAATATATTTCTGCTGCTCTGGTTCGTTCAATACGGTTTGCCATTTTATGCCGGTAGGAAACGCAGCACCGCCACGACCTCTTAGACCAGAGTCTTTTACTTCATCAACTAACTCTTGTGCAGTTTTTGCGAAAGCATTAGTTAAACCGACAAATCCACCATGGCTAATGTAATCATCAACATCGATAGGATCGATGATGCCGACACGGGCAAACGTTAAGCGTTGTTGTGATTTAAACCAGGGTAATTCTTCGGTCAAACCTAGACATAATGGGTGCTCAATAGCCTCATCAAAACAATGCATGTTAATGATGTCGTTTACATCTTCCGCTTTTACCGGACCATAAGCGACACGCCCCTTAGGCGTACTAATTTCTAATAATGGTTCTAACCAAAACATGCCGCGAGAGCCATTTCTTACCAGCGTTGCTGCCAGTTCGGGTTGTGAGTTAAGTATACTTTCAACCTGTTTTGCCACTTTATCACTGCCGCGTGAACGGGCGGTAGTATCTAAAGAAACGAAAATTTTTCGTGACGCTAATGGCGTTGCACTTAATGGGACTGTGCTGTCATCGGAAGGTGAGTGTTTCATTTTAACTCCAACGAATAGGTATTTAACGACGCAATAATTTGTTCAAATTTTTGTAGGTCTAATTCACCATGAATGTCATCACCAATACGAATCGCCGGTGAGCATGCACAATTGCCCAAACAATAAACGGGCTCTAAAGTATATTGTCTATCTTTGCTTGTTTGATGGTAATCAATCGATAAATTTTGTTTGATCTTTTCTTCTAACGTACGTGAACCCATGGCTTGACATGATTCACCTCGGCAGATTTCAATAACATGAGCGCCGGGTTCTTCAGTGCGGAAATGATGGTAAAAGCTAATCACCCCGTGAACTTCAGCTTTAGACACGTTTAAAGCTTTAGCGATTAAAGGCAATGCATTGGACGGAATAAAAGACAAGTCGTTCTGAATGGCATGTAATATGGGTAACATAGCGCCGGGCAATGTTTGATGTTGCTCGATAATAGTGGTGATCTTTTGCAGGCCATGTTCGTTGGTAGCAGTCATAATAATCCTCTGGGCATTTTACATTAATAGCATTATCAAATAAGTGATTATAATAAATATAGCCGATTAAGACATCTTCATAGCTAATTGAGACATCTGTCTCTTGCTAATATCATTAAATAATTGATTGAGTAATCAACAAAAATCAAATGCTTAGCTTTGGATGTCGTTAATGGACATGAATAGCGTCGTAATTAGGATGATTTTAAAGTACTGTGAATCTATTGTATCCGTAGATTTGAACTTTGAACTTTGTACTTTTATTGATTTAAATCACTTGTTGTTATTAATTAAAATCTGGCTTTTTGATCTGAATCAAAGCCTAGATGGTAAATATTAACTCCGTTAGATTTAAAAGGGAGAAAAGTAAAGTTATTAAGGAAATCGACACCCTGTTTTTTAATCAAAACTACAATAATAATAAAAACTGCAATAATAGTAGGAATGAACAACATGCCATCAGCAAATCAAAATAGCAGTCAAACACAGATAAAATGTAAACACGTTGGTTTTTTATTACAACCTAACTTTACCATGTTAGCCCTATCATCAGCAATTGAGCCAATGCGAATGGCCAATCAATTATCTGGAGAGGAATTATATCGTTGGACCATTCTTAGTGAAGATGGTCGTGTTGTGACTGCCAGTGATGGCCTGAGAGTTGAAGTTGATTCCGGCATAAATAATTATGTTGAGTTTGATACCGTGTTAGTTTGTGGTGGTGTTGACATCAAAGGTACTGTGACGCGAAAAGTGCTGAGTTGGTTAACCCATTTATCTCGCTGTAATATCGTACTAGGTGGCATTTGTACGGGTAGTTATTTATTAGCTAAAGCTGGTTTGTTAGACGGCTATCAATGCACCATTCACTGGGAGCTATTGGCGAGTTGTCAGGAAGAATTTCCTTTAGTAAAAAGCTCAAATCAATTGTTTATTCTTGACCGTAACCGCATGACTTGTTCAGGTGGTACCGCGCCAATAGATATGATGTTGCAAGTGATATCTAAAGAGTATGGTAAAGCATTAACAACGGCTATTTCAGATATGTTTTCCCATGAAAATATTCGTGATGAAAACGACCAGCAGCGTATACCGTTGCAACATATTGTTGGTGCTACTCAGTCGAAATTGCAAGATGTCGTTGCGTTAATGGAAGCCAATATTGAAGAAATATTGTGTCTCGATGAGTTAGCGAGCTTTGTTGATTTATCTCGACGCCAATTAGAACGGTTGTTTCAAAAATACCTTGATTGTTCGCCGCATCGTTATTATTTACAACTACGATTAGGTAAAGCTCGTCAGCTTTTAAAACAAACTAACATGTCTATTATTGAAATTGCCATAGCCTGTGGTTTTGTCTCTACGCCACATTTTAGTAAATGTTATCGTAATTCGTTTAGCATTCCACCTCGTGATGAGCGTAACGTTTTAGCTAAAAACAAACAATTTGCTGCTAGTAAAGAATCTAGTTTGGGATCGGTGAAGATTCAGCATCAACCACAGCAACATCATTAGATAAAAAATACTACAAGATACCGTTTACTACTGAAGCTAAACGGTAACTCTAACCTGACTTTATGCATACTTGACGATATGAAATTATCTTCCTTGTTAAATTCTGAAAACTCAGAAAAAAATCATCTACAAATTCAACAAAGTGGCCAACGTCGTATTGATCGTATGGCGCAATCAGGCGTGGGTAAATCTTCATTATGGGGGCTCGCTGAAGTTGGCTGGACTGCGGGTCCGGTAACTTTTTTGGCGGCTCAAGGGGGATATTATCTAGGTTTTGGTACTTGGTTACCTAATGAAAACTTGATCTTCTTTGTCGGTTACACTGTCTTAATGGGATTGATTGCCGTCTTGGTAAAGTTCATCTACAAGGCGACAAAAGGGCAGGAACTTGAAGACGCCAAAGAGCAGTTGTTGCTGGTTATTGGCAGCATGCCCGATTTTATTCTTTCGGTCAGAGATCTCACCTTAAGCCGCATGGAGCCTGATTCTAGGCGTTATGAATCGGCGCGTATTCTATTACAAAAATCAGATTTGGGTCCGCAATGGTTAACGCTTGCGGTAAATAGCATCATTGATTCACCCGTGATTGCGCAAGCTGTGGCGAATATTGAAATTTACTGGCGCGCAGGTATGTATAGTCGCATCCACGATATTAACCAGGAACTTTCTACTGAAATTTTGGCCGCTCTGGCTAGCTTAGAACCAGATCGCCCACGCTTGGCCAGGCTGTTAGAACAACGCCTGCAAGGTAAAAAAAATACCCTGCGTAGCGGCGTAGAGCGTGAGCCCTTCTTCATTGAGCGTATATTTTCAGCGATTGAAGAAGATGACGAAGACATCATGGGCTTAAGTGATGTTGAAGAAGTCTTAACCTTAGCTTTTGAACTTTTGTCTGGTCGACGCATTCCAATGCTGATCGTTAACTGTGTTGGCTCATCGCAATTGATGATTGCCACTGATAAGTTAGAAAAAGAGCGATCTAAATATCGTATTGCAAGAGCGCGCGGATATAGTCAACTTTTGGCTTTAGCAAACTTTTTAAGTGATAACAATTTACTTGATTACTCAACGGTTGCTGAGCGTCTACCTAGCAGTGATTTATTACAAATTTGTCTCGATACCTTAGATCGCCATTGCCAAGATATCTGTGCTGATATAGAGCAAGTGCAGAAGCGTGAAAATGTTGATATGCGTGCGCTGAAGCTCAATCATAGTATGTTAATTAAAGCGTTGGAATTATATCAACAAGCCTATCAAAGTAGCTCCATGGTGATTAATGAACATGCAGATTTCTTAAAAGATATTAAGAGTTGGCAGCGAATTAATCAAAAATACGCAGACGCTAACACCAAAGTATCGGTTACTGGTAAACAAGGCTTACACATTATAGAGCGGAAAATACAATTATCGGATAAGGATAAAATTACCGTTGTTAAAAAAATAGCCCATCACTTTGATAGTCAAAGCATCTTGTCAAAAGGGCTAAGAAATCGCCCTCAACAAAGTAATTGGCAAGTTAGTAATCAGCAGGTTCGTGCAGCGAAACAGTTGGCTATAGACTTGGCATTAGCGCTAAATCCTTGTGTCTTTATCAGTTTACCAGAGGTACAACGTGCTATTTATTCCTCGAATTCTGTTGATTTAGGTAGCTTCGAACCGGGTTTGAGTACCAGCACCAAAGTTGGCTGGGGCGAGTCGGTAGCTAAAGAAGTGCAAAAAGATATGGTTAAGGCGTCTGAGCAAATTGCCCAAGCGATACATCGATATTACGGTATTTGCTTAGGAGATAAAGAACTCGACTTTATGCATCAAACCTATGGTATGGATAAGCAAAAAGTTATTGATTATTATCATGAAAATGAGCAAGGGGAATTATCGAGTAATGTATTTGAGCCGCGCTCACCTTTGATGATCCCTGAGGTTAAGTTTGCTTGGCGTAGAACGTTAGCCTTGTATAGAGAAAATGTTTAATACCTTTGGTATAACCCTGATTTCAAAAGTGGGCTTTAAGCAGAGTGAGTTTATGTGTCGAATATTAATAGAATAACTATTCTCTTCAATCAATGCCTTGCCTAAAGGCGTTTCTAATTCCAGCTGAATCATGCATCTTCAAGTGGAACGGGTATAAACCCCACGAATCCCCCTTTGAGCACTAGCCTCTAAAAGTACGGATAGTACAGCAAGTACCGAATAAAATAATGCGGGAGAAGCCGGCTTCAGCATATTGCTCAATAACCTTTTACTTATCATAGAGCTCTGAATTTAAACAGCGCTAGCGCTCTTAAAGCCTCGGCTTGTTTGATGACGGGTATAAGGAGTTCAGTTATCCAATTCACGACATCTACGCCGTTTTTAGTAAGGTAGGTGTCGCATTCTCCCAAACCACGCTATTTGCCTTTGTTAGACTGACTTTAGTTTAAATTTGCCTGTGATTGATCAGTCTAGATCTCACAGCATAGACGAGGTTAATTTAATGAATACAGATCAAGCTTTAGCGTTACATAAAAGCTCAACCATTTTTGACGGTTTAGTCATTGCAAAATGGAATCGAGATTTATTTGAAGACATGGCTAAAGGTGGCTTAACTGCTGCCAACTGTACCGTATCAGTGTGGGAAGGATTTAAAGATACCATCGACAATATCACCGAATTTAATCAATTTTTTTGTGATAACAGTGATTTAATTATGCCTGTGCATACAACTGCTGATATCGCTAAAGCGAAAGAGCAGGGCAAAACTGGCATCATTTTAGGCTTTCAAAATGCCAATGCTTTTGAAGATAAAATTGGTTATGTCGAAATATTCAAAAAACTGGGTGTTGGCATTGTACAAATGGCGTACAACACGCAAAACCTCGTTGGTACTGGTTGTTATGAACGTGACGGCGGGTTATCAGGCTTTGGTCTTGAAATTGTTGCTGAAATGAATCGCGTTGGCATCATGTGTGATTTATCTCATGTTGGCCCAAAAACGTCAGAAGAAGTTATTTTAGCATCAACTAAGCCTGTGTGTTACTCACATTGTTTACCTTACGGCCTAAAAGAACATCCACGTAATAAAAAAGATGAAGAACTACGCTTTATCGCTGAACATGGCGGTTTTATTGGCGTAACCATGTTTGCCCCTTTCTTGAAAAACGGCATCGACTCTACGGTTGATGACTACGTTGAAGCGATAGATTATGTCGTTAATATTGCTGGAGAAGACTGCGTTGGAATAGGCACAGATTTTACTCAAGGCCATGACCAAGCGTTCTTCGATATGCTAACTCATGACAAAGGTTATGCCCGTAATTTAACTAACTTTGGCACCATTATAAACCCTGAGGGCATTCGTACCTTGGGTGAATTTCCTAACCTGACCGCTACGATGTTAAAACATGGCTGGTCAGAATCTAAAATTAAAAAAATCATGGGCGAGAACTGGGTTCGCGTTCTAAAAGACGTCTGGGGAGAATAGAAAATGAGTAATTTAAATAACCTGAATACCGCGAGCCACAGTCCTGACATGCCGATTTTAGTCGACAATGAGACTGGCGTTTGGACTACCGATGCCTTACCGATGTTGTATGTACCGCGTCACTTTTTTGTTAATAACCATATGGGTATTGAAGAAGAACTAGGCGCGGAAAAGTATGCTGAAGTTTTATATAAAGCTGGCTATAAATCTGCTTTTTACTGGTGTGAAAAAGAAGGCGAAGAGCACGGTATTAGAGGTGAAGAATTGTTTGAACATTACATGAAACGATTGTCACAACGCGGCTGGGGATTTTTCATCACTGAAGAGCTAGATCTTGAAAAAGGTACTGCCAAAGTACGATTAGAAAACTCTGCTTTTGTGTACCAATACGGCCAAGTTAATCGCAAAGTTGATTATATGTTTACTGGTTGGTTTGCTGGCGCGATGGATCAAATTGCTGCTTCTTTAGGTTACCCAGTGAAAACCTTTGCAGAGCAAACACAATGCGCTGCTGAAGAGGGCTGTGATGTTGGCTACTTTGAAGTAACACCAATCTAATTGGTTTATCACCACGCTTTTTTACACACAGCTTTTAAAAGAACTATAAATATCAGGAGCTCATCATGGCGCAGTTCGATGCACTATTTCAGCCATTAAAAATTAATCAACTTACCATACGAAATCGTGTGGTAAGTACGGCACACGCCGAAGTATATGCTACCGAGGGTGGCATGACGACTGAACGATATGTTAAATATTACGAAGAAAAAGCCAAAGGTGGGGTTGGTCTGTCAATTTGTGGCGGCTCTAGCGTAGTGTCGATTGACAGTCCTCAAGACTGGTGGAAGTCAGTTAACTTGTCGACTGACAGGATCATTCCTCATTTTCAAAATTTAGCCGATGCAGTGCACAAGCACGGCGGTAAAATTATGATTCAAATTACCCATATGGGACGTCGTTCTCGTTGGGATGGTGGCAATTGGTCAACGTTAGTTAGCCCGAGTGGCATTCGTGAACCTGTTCATCGCGCGACATGTAAAACTATCGAAATTGAAGAGATGCAGCGTATTGTTGGTGATTATGCTAAGGCAGCTGGACGTGCAAAAGCGGGTGGTTTAGATGGTATTGAATTATCAGCAGTGCATCAGCATTTAATCGATCAATTCTGGAGCCCGCGGGTCAACCAGCGTGATGATGAGTACGGCGGTAGCTTCGAAAATAGAATGCGTTTTGGTATGGAAGTATTACATGCTATTCGCGAAGAAGTGGGTCGTGATTTTGCTGTTGGCTTGCGTATTTGTGGTGATGAATTTCACCCGGATGGGCTAAACCATGACGATATGAAACAGATTGCTGCTTATTATGATGAGACTGGTTTACTTGATTTTTTCAGTGTGATCGGCTCAGGTTGCGATACTCATAATACATTGGCCAATGTTATTCCAAACATGAGCTATCCACCTGAACCCTTCTTACATTTAGCGGCAGGCATTAAAGAAGTTGTTAATGTACCGGTAATGCATGCACAGAACATTAAAGATCCGAATCAAGCACAACGTATTCTTGAAGCTGGTTATGTTGATTTCGTTGGTATGACTCGTGCCCATATTGCTGACCCGCATTTGATCGCTAAAATCAAATTGAATCAGGTTGATCAAATAAAACAATGTGTGGGTGCTAACTATTGTATCGACCGTCAGTATCAAGGTTTAGATGTATTGTGTATTCAAAATGCTGCTACATCGCGTGAATCGACGATGCCACACATTATTGAAAAAACCGAAGGTAAAGTACGTAAAGTTGTCATTATTGGTGGCGGTCCTGCCGGTATGGAAGCAGCACGCGTTTGTGCCGAGCGTGGTCATGACGTTACCTTAATTGAAAAGAATCCTGAACTTGGCGGGCAAATTACTATTGCCTCAAAAGCACCACAGCGAGATCAAATTGCCGGTATCACGCGTTGGTTTGCCTTAGAACTCGATCGTTTAGGTATTGATCTACGTCTAAACACTGCAGCTGATGAAGCAATGATCCGCGATCTTAATGCTGATGTGGTAATTTTGGCTGTTGGTGGTCAACCTTTCTTAGCACAGAATCCACATTGGGGTGTTGAAGAAGGTTTATCGGTGAGCACTTGGGATATTTTAAGTGGCAAAGTTGCGCCAGGTAAAAATGTTTTAGTATATGACACTATTTGTGAATTTAGTGGCTTATCTGCCGCTGACTTTTTAGCACAAAATGGTTCATTGGTAGAGATGGTCACTGATGATATTAAACCAGGTGCTGCAGTGGGTGGAACAACATTCCCAACCTATTACCGAAACTTGTATGAAAAAGAGGTGATCATGTCCTCGGATTTAATACTAGAAAAAGTCTATCGTGAAGGCGATAAATTGGTGGCAGTGCTAGAGAATGAATATACCGGGCAACAAGAAGAACGTGTTGTTGATCAGGTTGTTATTGAAAATGGCGTGCGTCCTGATGAAGAAATTTATCTGCAATTAAAAAGTGATTCTCGCAACAAAGGGCAAATCGATATTGAAGCGCTTTATGCGGCTTTACCTCAGCCAATTTTGGCTGAAGAAGGCGAAGGTTACATATTATATCGTATCGGTGATTGTGTATCGCAACGTAATACTCATGCGGCAATATATGACGCATTGCGCTTATGTAAGGATTTCTAGCTTATACCAGTCTCATTAATTATGTGATCTACTTTATACGAAGGAAAAGTAGCTAAATACAAAGTATTTATTTCATTAACTAGTTGTTCTAATTATTAAAAAAATAATGCTGTAGTTGGTGGCTTTAACAAGTAGAAATGATTCAATAGTTTGTGAGATTGGTATTAAGCCGCTTTTAGAATGTAGACCACCGTACTTTCTGTGCGGTGGTCTCACCTAGGATAATTAATAGGTCTTGTTATGTCATCATCCGAATTTCTCTCCCAATTTTTGTTTACCCTTATTTCGTTTGCCATTCTTCTGACGTTGGTCGGTGCTGTTAAACGTATGTTACTGTGGTCTCAAGGGCAATCATCAACAATACATTGGCTTGGGTTATTACAGATCCCTCGCCGTTACTTGGTTGACTTACATCATGTAGTTGCCCGTGATAAATATATGTCCAATACCCACGTTGCGACGGCGGGTGGTTTTGTATTGTCTTCTATATTAATCATATTGCTTTATGTCTTTCAGCTAAAGCTACAGATATTGACCTGGGCCTTACTTGGCTCTTCGTTATTAATGTTTGTTGGCAGTATTTTTGTGATGATCAGACGTCGTAATCCGCCGCCTAATTTATCTTTAGGTAAATGGCAGCGATTACCTAAAAGCTTGATGGTTTTTTCATTGAGTTTCTTTATCCTCACCTTACCCGCGACAGGAATATTACCGAGTGATACCGGCGGTTGGTTATTAGCGGTGCTTTTAGTGGCTGGCATTATCTGGGGTATTGGCGAAATGTTTTTCGGCATGACCTGGGGCGGGCCAATGAAGCACGCTTTTGCAGGTGCTTTGCATTTGGGCCTACATCGACGCCAAGAACGTTTTGGTAACGGTCAGTCAACAGGATTAAAAGCGATAGATTTAAGTGCTAAGAAACTTGGTGTAGAAAAGCCAATCGACTTTAAGTGGAATCAATTATTAAGTTTTGATGCCTGTGTTGAATGTGGACGTTGTGAAAATAACTGTCCGGCGTTCGCTGCAGGTCAACCGTTAAACCCGAAAAAACTGATCCAAGATATGGTCATTGGTATGGCAGGGGGCGATGACGCAAAATTTGCAGGCAGTCCTTATCCTGGTATCAAAGTGGGCACCCATAAAGGTGGTGCGATTATTCCTATCGTTAACGTACTGGTAGAAAGCGATACCTTGTGGTCATGTACCACTTGCCGTGCCTGTGTTGATGCCTGTCCTATGATGATTGAACATGTTGATGCCATTGTTGATATGCGACGTTTTGAAACCATGGAGAAAGGGCAAACTCCGGGCAAGGGTAGTGAGATTTTAGAGAACCTGAGCGCAACAGATAACCCGAACGGTTTTGATCCTAGTTCTCGGATGAACTGGGCGGCTGATCAAAACCTTACCGTGTTTGGTCACGATGAGAAAAAACAGGAAGTGACTGAAGCTGATGTACTGTTATGGATTGGTGATGCGGCTTTTGACATGCGCAACCAACGTACACTAAGAGCAATTATTAAGTTACTACGCGCTGCGGATGTCAATTTTGCTGTCTTGGGGGATGCTGAATTTGATAGTGGTGACTTAGCTAGACGTTTGGGTGATGAAGCGACTTTTCAGCGCTTAGCTACCAGTAATATTAGTACCATGAATAAATACCAATTTAAGACCATAGTGACTGCGGATCCGCATGCCTTTCATTGTATTAAAAATGAATATGTTGAGTTTGGCGGCAACTATAACGTGATGCACCATACTGGATTTTTTGCTGACTTGGTGACTGAAAATAAACTTCTGTTAGATAACAGCAAAGAGCTGGCACTGACCTATCACGATCCTTGTTACTTAGGTCGATATAACGGTGAGTATGACGCCCCAAGATTCTTGTTAGAAAGCATGGGTGTCAAAATTAAAGAAATGGATCGCAGTAAATCAACCGCACGTTGTTGTGGCGGCGGGGGCGGGGCACCAGTTACCGATATACCCGGTAAGCAGCGTATTCCTGATATGCGTATGGCAGATGTTGTTGAAACCAAAGCTGAGATTGTTGCCGTAGCCTGTCCGCAGTGTAACTTGATGCTTGAAGGTGTGGTTGAACCAAGACCTGAAGTAAAAGACATTGCTGAATTAATGTTAGATGCGCTCATTGAAGGTGGAATTGAAAATACGGGTGAAGGTGTGGTTGTAAACATGGTTGGAGCACAATTATGAGTGAATTATTCCGCCGAGATCCAAGAGCGCAATGGATAGCACGTAATCGCCTACACCCAATGCATCAAGCATTGGTTATTGGACCTGTATTTGGACCTTCGGGATTGCTGCGTAAAAATCTGCATATCATAGGTTTTATTGGTCCTAATGGCCTAAAACGTATTGATCGCTCAGGGGCATCTAACGATAGTGAGCAAGGATCACGTCGCTCAGCGACTGCAAGTGAAGTGATATTGCCATTGCATCAAGTTATTGAACCTGCATTTTATGTTGTGGTGGTATTGGACTTGGTATCAGGGCGTTTGAATGGCCATGATAAAGATACTCTTGGTCTGGCGCAGCAATTAGCTAATCGTAACTGTGGTAATGATAATGGCGGTGGCGCAGTAGTGGCAATTGCCTTTGGCGAGCTAAAAGATGACTCGTTAGATAAAGCAGGTGTCGATCGTTTGATCCACATTAACGATGAGCAATACGCCCATTATAACCCTGAGCAACGATGTAATGATCTACAAGGCATTATTGCTGAGTTAGATCCACAACATATATTATTGCCCGATAGCATCAATGGTGGTGGTGATTTAGGTCGTCGATTGGCGGCTGCAATGAAACAGCGTCCCGCTTGCGGAGTATGGAAATTAAATGATGACAGTGTAGTTTGTCGCGGCAGTGCTGGTAAGAGCGATATCACTCGACCTTTAAGTAAGCTAATGCTGGTGATGGAAGAATGTAGTGAACCGGTCAGTGAAACGCGACATGAAAATATCGAAATTCCGCAAAAATCAAGCCGATTAGTTGACGGAAAACTGCTTGATCAAGGCAATATTAGCGTTGATCCTAACGCTATTCCTTTAGCAGAAGCTGGTTTTATTCTCTCTGGTGGTAATGGTATTAACGACTGGGCACAATTTCACCACACAGCAAGTGTGTTGGGCGCTACTGAAGGTGCGAGCCGTGTTGCTGTTGATGATGGCAATATGCCACGCGAACGACAAGTTGGTGCAACCGGCACTTGGGTAACTGCGCAAGTTTATATTGCCGTAGGCATATCTGGCGCTATCCAGCACATGCAGGGTATTGGTCAATGTGACAAAGTAGTGGCAATCAATACGGACGAAGGTTGTGACATGGTCAAACGTGCCGACATAAGTGCCATTGGCGACAGTACTGAAATATTAGCTCGATTGGTTGAACTCGTTGAGCAAAGAAAGCTGGCCAAGCAAACAATTAATGAGGGGACGTCCAATGAGTAACAATAACTTGTCGGTGATATCGTTAGTTTCTATTGGCGAGCATCCAACATCACGTCGACCAAGGCGTGCAGAGCAAGACGCTAGAGCAATAGAGTTAGGTATTAAACTTGTTGGTGATAATTTACAAACCTTACACGCTGGCAAATTGTCTGACGATCCTAGCCAACAAACAGCATTACGAAGCTATTTAGGTATGGGACTTTCGGAAATACATTTGTTAGAAATGTCAGAAAATGCAGACGCTGTATTGGTTATTGCTGAGTATTTAAAGCAACAAAAAATCGATATTATTTTGACTGGTGTCCGTGCTGAAAATGGTGAATCTTCGGGCATGTTACCCTACTTATTGGCCGAGCAGCTTGGTATGGCAATGGTCACTTCAATTGCTGAGATTTTATCTATTGATGAAGTTAATCAACAAGCGGAAGTATTACAGGCCTTACCGCGCGGCCAACGTCGTAAACTCAAAATTGATTTACCCTTTATCGCCAGTGTTGACATGGCTGCTGCGATGCCAAGGCAAAGTGCGTTTGGCCCAGCGATGCGTGGACAGTTTGAAGCAACACAAGCAGCTACTGTTACAGATCAAGAGTCCTCAGGATGGCAAGTAGCTGATGCCAAAAAACGTCCTAAACGCCTTAAAATAATCAAGGCAAAAACCGCAGCAGACCGTTTCAAAGCTGCTACAGCCAAAGCATCTGGCGGCGGCGGTAAAGTGGTACATGGCGTGGAAGAGTCGGCCCAAGCTATTTTAGATTTACTGGTAGAAGAGGGGTTGGTGTAGATTGATTAAATAATCAATCCCAAGCTAACTTCCTGCTCTAAATTACCGTGTAACAACAATGGGTTGTTACACGGTAATTTTCTATCTAGTGACCTTTCTTCACAGTACATTTTAATTCAAATTTCTTAATAAAGACCTAATACAATTTGCCAATATCAATGAGATAAACTGGAGAATACATTTTGCGAGTTGCTGCTGTTTTTGGTTTGAACCAAATTGTTAGTCACGGATTTGGACTATTTCTCTTTGCTGCTTTAGTGCCGCTAATGCGAGAGTCTGTTGCTATTACAAATTGGCATATCGCTGCTATTGGTGCACTCACCCAATTGTCATACTTGGCTGGAGCATTATTACTTGGTTTTATTGGTAATAAAATTTGTTCCACCCGGTTGGTCTTAACCACGGGCTTTCTCACCACAATATTGCTGTTTAGCATGTCACAATTACAGAGCCCGTTAATTATTACTCTGGTACTAGTTTTGTTAGCCGCCAGTGCTTCAATTAGTTGGGGAGCTATTGTTGAAATTATTGGACGCCATTCCAAACCTGAACGATGTGCTACTCATTTGTCTTTTGCCTCGAGTGGTACAGCCTGGGGCTATGGGCTGAACGGTTTACTTATTTTAATGGTAGTGCCGGCGCTTGGTTGGCAACGTAGCTGGCAGATTGCTGCAGTATTAGGCTTGATCGTTGTTTTATTTACTTGGCGATTATTAACCAAAATGAACCGACAACCATCAACTCAAAATAGCTCAGCACAAGCAATGATCCCTGCAGCAGAGTTATTGTCTACCATCATGCGAGAACGTACTGCATTGTTTGCCTGTGTTGTTAGTTTTTTACTTGGATTTTCTACTATGCCATTTGCCAATTGGCTTAGTACCTATCTAAATGAATTGCAATTACCCGCTACTCTGGGCGGTTATACCTGGACTATTGCGGGAGTGACAGGCATGTTCGCTGGGGTTATTACGGGTTGGATAGCAGACCGTACCAGTCATGCTACTGCCTTAATGATCATCTTTATTGGCTTTGCGCTCAGTTTAATAGCCTTTGTTTATGACCCTACTCAGTTTGCTGTTTTAGCTGGCTTTGGTTATGGACTCATGTACTTTCCTGTCTGGGGGATTTTGGCAGGGTGGATTAGGCAATCTTTTTCTTCTACTGCGACCATGCAAATTTGCAGTATCTGTATGGTGACGTTTGGCTTAGGCGGCGCTTTGGGAAATCTATTAGCTGGATTTATTCGTGATGTTACAGGGTCGTTGGAACTGGTCTATATCATAGTGACCATGGCGGTCTTATTAATGATATTGCTAACGTTATTAATAATGCGAACCAGCCCAAGTAGCGATAGTAAGTTATCACTTACTGTATAACACTTATACCTATTATTGATAAGAATAAAGAAGAGTATCTTTGCGGTATACTTGGTTTATCCGCCAAGTTCTATTGTAGCCCTTAGCTCACTAAACAGGCGTCACAAGTCTGTTATATGTCCTAAAACAGTCAAACATCGCTACCGTACTACACTTACTAAGCATATTACCACGATAGCCAAAGCCTATTTTGTGCTAGCTGAGTATCATCAGTGTGATAATAAAATCCTTCATTAGCTATCCTAGCATTCAAATGAAGGCTACCTTGTCAGCCTTTTCTGCTAAAACTGAGTGTAAATAACATCAGGTTTTATCAATATCCTTCTTAAATGGACCCATTATCAAATTAATTCAAATTATTTTTAACTAATTTTAAAATTAAATTACCTCATAATTTGGACGATATTACTTGCCAGTACACAAGGCTGTTTACCTTGGTATTTACTGAAATCAATTCAAGTAAAAAATAGTTAGCGTGTGGTCGTTATTTATAACTTAACTAATGCCGACGTTTTTTTTGTTAATAGCGTCGCTTTTTTCATTTCGATGTAAAAATAAGCAGTATTTCATTTTTTTTTCAGTAAATATCTATGCTTTTTAGTTAGTGCACTAATTAAAAAAAACAACGGTTATCGTCTGTTTTTTATTCGTTAATTTGATTTGGATCAACTTTAAATAGTAAAAAGTATGATTTTAGAACCTATTGATGTGCTTGACAGTTCGTTTACTAAGCATTACTTTTGTTATTAATTGATCGTTCAATTAAAAATAAGAAGAGAGTTAATAATGCCGAAATTAGGTATGAAACCGTTACGCAGGCAACAACTAATTGATGCCACTTTAAGATCTATATCTGAGCGTGGTTTGCAAAATACTACCATAGTGTCTATCAGCAAAATTGCAGGTATGTCGTCGGGTATTATTAGTCACTATTTTGGTGGCAAAAAAGAGTTAATAGAAGAAACAGTTAGTTATTTACTTGACCAATTACAGCAATCTCTTTTAGAGCGGATTACCGAAGAAAATCCCCCGGCACACATCAGACTGAATTTGATCGTTGAAGCCAACTTTACTGAATTTCAGCGTTCTATACTGGCGACTAAAACCTGGTTAAGTTTTTGGGCTATGTCGATGCATGACCCTGCAATGGCCCGATTACAATCTATCAACAGCAATCGTCTTTACAGCAATTTACTTTTCTCTTTTAAAGAGCTGCTCGACTCTGAGTCTGTCTCTTATACACATCTCCGAGCCCACGAG